>DASTOV010000158.1:0-24591 GCA_035720125.1 Sphingomicrobium sp.
AGCTTCGTCGATCAGCCCGTCCCCGCCGACCGGAATGATCCTGGCCTGCCGCCCCATCGCGTGGGGGACAATGGCATGCTCGGTCGCACCATATGCCCGGCCGTGAATCCGGGCGCGCGCCGCGGCGATCTCGATCGCCTCGCTGGCGCCGCTGGTGAAAATGACGTCATGCCGCCAGTCGAGTACATCGGCGAGGGTCGCCCGCGCCCCTTCCAGCAGGGCCCGCGCCCCGCGCCCCTCGGCATGGGGAGAGCTGGGATTCGCCCAGGCGTCATAGCCTCGTTCCAGCGCCGCCCGCGCTTCGGGGAGAAGCTGCGTCGTCGCGGCATGATCGAAGAAGATTCGAGTCGAAGGGTCGGTCATTGGAAAAGCCAAGAATCCTGCCGTTGCCAGAGGTTGCGCCAGCCCTATATAGGAGCCGCCGCCGCGGTGCATCCCTTCCGCGGCTTTTCAGTTCCTGATCAACGTGAAGCGAGCGCCAATGCCCGAAGTGATTTTTCCCGGACCCGAAGGCCGTCTGGAGGGCCGCTTCAACCCTGGCCCGCGCCCGCGCGCCCCAGTCGCGCTGATCCTGCACAGCCACCCGCAGGCCGGCGGGACGATGAACAACAAGATTGTCCAGCTGCTCTACAAGGATTTCGTGCGCCGAGGCTTCGCCACCTTGCGCTTCAATTTTCGCGGCGTCGGCAAGAGCCAGGGCACGTTCGACAACGGCATCGGCGAGCTCAGCGATGCGGCCAGCGCGCTGGATTGGGTGCAGCAGATCCACCCCGAAGCGGAAGTGACGTGGGTCGCCGGCGTCAGCTTTGGTGCCTGGATCGGCATGCAGCTGTTGATGCGCCGCCCGGAAATCCGCGGTTTCATCTCGATCGCGCCGCCGGCCAACATGTATGATTTCAGCTTCCTTGCCCCCTGCCCGGCGTCCGGAATCATCATCCAGGGCGAAGCGGACGAGGTGGTGACCCCGGGTGCTGTCCAGAAGCTGGTGGACAAGCTGCGGACCCAAAGGCACATCACCATCGCCCACGACACCATCCCGGGCGCCAACCACTTCTTCGCCAACGAGCTCGACCTGTTGATGAAGAGCGTTGACGATTATCTCGACTACCGGTTGGATCCCAACTGCCCGATCAGGTGACGATGTGTTCCTGGCCTTCGCCGGAGTACTACACGGTCCAGATCAGCACGTTGGCGATGAATATGACCCCGCAGGCGACCATCAGCAGACCGCGCCGGCGGCTTTCGCGGCTCAGCGCCTGCTTCACGCCGAATCCCAGGAGCAGGAAAGCGGCAATCATGGTGATTGCCAGCGTCGCGGAGGCAATACTTCCCAAAACGGACCCTTTCACGCCTTTTTAACCGGCGGCGATGCATGCTTCCGCCCATGCGCGATGTCCAGCAGCAACAGGCACGCCTCGAGGAGGCGTTCGACCGGATCGAGGAAACGATCCTCCCGTGCATCGCGATGATGCTGGATACGCTGCTCGACGCCTCGGCCAACCTTGCGGAACTTGATCCGAAGGTACTGATCGCCGAGCTCCAGACGCTTGCCGCCGAGCTCGAGGAGCTGACGCGAGCGATCGAGCGCAATTCGCCGGCGCATGTCGACGCCGGCGAATATCGTATTGCGGGATCCGGCGGGCTTTAAGCCACCAGCCTGGCATGGAGCGCGGGATCGATATTCCCGCCCGACACCAGCGCGACCGTTTCCGGGATGATCTCGGCCTTCCCGGCCAGCAGCGCCGCAATCGACACGGCTCCTCCCGGTTCAACGACAAGTCCGTGCTCACGCCATGCCCAGCGGACAGCCTCGATCACTTCCTCTTCGCTGACGGCGATCCCGCGCGCCTGGCGCGCCTTCAGGATCCCGAAGGTAATCGGCGACACCCTTGTTGTCTGCAGCGCATCGCACAAGGTGGGCGGCGCGTCCGGGCCGACCGGGACGATCTCGCCCAATTCGAGCGAGCGTCCCATGTCGTCCCAGCCCTCCGGTTCAACGACGAGAATGTCCGCTTTGGGACAGGCCAGGGCGATCCCGGCCGACAATCCGCCCCCGCCGCAGTTGACCAGGACCTGTGCCGGCACCGCTGCTCCAGCCTCTTCAAGCTGCTCCAATATCTCGAGCCCCGCGGTGCCCTGGCCTGCGACGATGCGCGGATCGTCGAAGCTGGGCACGACGGTCAGGCCCTTTTCCGCGCCAATCCTCGCGGCAATCTCTTCGCGGCTTTCGGTTTGGCGGTCGTAGAAGATGACCTCCGCACCGTATGACCGCGTCCCTTCGATCTTCAGCCGCGGCGCATCGGACGGCATGACGATGATCGCGTGAATGCCGAGCCTGCTCGCCGCGATCGCCACGCCCTGGGCATGGTTGCCCGAGGAAAAGGCGACTATTCCTCGTTCCCGTTCCTTCTCGTCCAATTGCATTAGCCGGTTGGTTGCGCCCCTCAGCTTGAACGAACCGCCAGGCTGCAGGGATTCGCATTTCAGCCACAGCCTGTTGCCGCGGATCTGCGCCTCGAGAAGCGGCGTGCGATCGACAGCGCCCGAGATTCTTTTCCTGGCCGCCAGCACATCGTCGCGCGTCACCTGTGGATAATTGTTCAAGCCACTCAACTCCTTGGCCTTTCGCCGAACCGTGGCATGCGCCGGATCAACTCGAAATCGAGGGTCCAAAAAAACTTTACATGGGGGACCCCCTTACATATATCGCGCCTCCGCTGCCCCATGGGACTTCCAACCGCAAGGCAGCTTTGTGTCGAACTATCCGTTGGAGGTCCCTTGAATTGTTCAAGCACCATAGCGCGCTGGGGCTAGCTACTGCCCCCTCCGGCAACGCTGGCGTTGCCGAAATTGCGAAAATGGGCCCGGTCCAGCCGGTCACGCTTCTCCGTCCGCATGCGGCAAAGCGTGCCGCCCGCTTCTTTGCCGAGAAGTTTCCGGGCAAGTCGCTCTATGCGGTCAAGGCCAACCCGTCGCCGGAATTGCTAAGGACCCTGTGGGACGCGGGCGTCACCCATTATGACGTCGCCTCGCTTGGCGAGGTTCGCTTGGTTGCGAACACGCTGCCGGACGCGGTCCTGTGCTTCATGCATCCCGTCAAGGCCGAGGAAGCGATCGCAGAAGCCTATTTCGACTATGGCGTGAAGACTTTCAGCCTCGACGCGCTCGATGAACTGGAGAAGATCCTCCGCGCCACGAAAAATGCGACGGACCTCAACCTGCTGGTCCGGCTGCGCGTGTCCTCTGATCATTCGAAGCTGAGCCTCGCTTCCAAGTTCGGCGCCGAGCCGCACGAGGTGAAGCCGCTGCTGATGGCCGCCCGCCAGGCGTCCGATGCGCTTGGTCTATGCTTCCATGTCGGCAGCCAGGCGATGAGCCCGGCTGCCTATGGCGAAGCGATGGAGCGGGTTCGCGATGCCATTGTAGAGGCTGCGGTCACGGTCGATATCGTCGACGTGGGCGGGGGCTTTCCCAGCTGGTATCCGGGCATGGAGCCGCCGGCTCTCGAAGCCTATTTCGACGTCATCCATCGCTCGTTCGAGGACCTGCCGATCAGCTATTCGGCGGAGCTGTGGTGCGAGCCGGGTCGGGCGCTGTGCGCCGAATATGCGAGCGTGCTGGTGCGGGTGGAGAAGCGCCGCGGCAACGAGCTCTACATCAATGACGGCGCCTATGGCGCATTGTTCGATGCCGCGCATATCGGCTGGCGCTATCCGGTGAAGCTGGTTCGCGACGAAGAGTCGAATGCCAGGCCGATGGAGTTCAGCTTCTATGGGCCGACATGCGACGACCTCGACCATATGGCCGGACCTTTCGAGCTTCCAGCCGATGTCCAGGCCGGCGACTATATCGAGGTCGGCATGCTCGGCGCCTATGGCTGCGCGATGCGCACGGGCTTCAACGGCTTCGGCGTAGAGGACCGCGTCATCGTCGAAGATGAGCCGATGGCCTCGCTTTACACCGACGCAGCGGAACGCAGGCACGCTTCGAACGTCATCACGCTGTAAGGCCTTCCGTTCACTCGTGGCCCCGCTTTCCAGCGGGGTTCACGCTTGCATTTCTGGCATGCGCGAGTAGCGGGAGCGCACTCGCGCGAATGAAGGTATTAATCCCATGACCACCGACACGCTGAACAAGGTCCAGGATACCGAGTCCCTGGTCAACGACACGCGGAAGGCGGAACTGCTGAAAAGCGAAGTCGAGCATATCGACATCACCAGCTTCGATGCCCGTCCGATCGTCGAGGCGATGGGCAAGATGAGCTTCACGAGCCGCGACCTTGCCCGCGCTGCCGGCATCTACAACCAGATGCTGGCCGATCCGGACTGCTCGGTATGGCTGGTTATTGCCGGTTCGACCTCGGCCGGCGGGTGCATGGACCTTTATGCCGAGCTGGTGCGCAACAACATGGTCGACGCGATCGTCGCCACTGGCGCGACCATCGTCGACATGGATTTCTTCGAAGCACTTGGCCACAAGCATTACCAGGCGCTGGAAATTCCCGACGACGACACGCTGCGCTCGCTCTACATCGACCGCATCTACGACACCTACATCGACGAAGTGGCGCTTCAGGACTGCGACTACACCATCGGCAAGATCGCCGACGGCCTGGAGCCCCGCCCCTACTCCTCCCGCGCCTTCATTCGCGAAATGGGCAAGTGGCTGTCGGAAGGAAACGGCAAGAAGGACAACAGCCTGGTCAAGCTCGCCTTTGAGCATGACGTGCCGATCTTCTGCCCGGCCTTCACCGATTCATCGGCCGGCTTCGGCCTCGTCAAGCATCAGGCCGACGCGATGAAGCGCGGCGGACACTGGATGACGCTCGACAGCATCGCCGACTTCCGCGAACTGACCGACATCAAGATCAAGGCGGGGACCACCGGCCTGCTGATGATCGGCGGCGGCGTGCCGAAGAATTTCGCGCAGGACACCGTCGTCTGCGCCGAAATCCTCGGCCACGACGATGTCGAGGTGCATAAATATGCGGTGCAGATCACTGTCGCCGATGTCCGCGACGGCGCCTGCAGCTCCTCGACCCTCCAGGAGGCGGCGAGCTGGGGCAAGGTTTCGACCGCGCTCGAACAGATGGTCTATGCCGAGGCGACCTCGGTGCTGCCGCTGCTGGCGAGCGACGCCTATCATCGGGGCCATTGGAAGAGCCGCGAGAAGCGTCGCTTCGCCAAGCTTTTCGATTGATGAAGCGTACAATCGCCATGGCTGTCGCGGCGGTCATGGCGGCCTCGCCTGCATTGGCGGCACCGGAGGCGGCTGACCTGTTGATCCGGCACGCGACAGTGATCGACGTTGCCAAAGGCCGGACGGTCCCTGACCAGGCGGTGGCAGTCCGCAATGGCGAAATTATTGCCGCCGGGCCCGACCGAGCCGTGGCTCGCCGCGTATCGGCAGCGCAGACGATCGAAGCGACGGGCAAGTTCGTCATGCCCGGACTGTGGGACATGCACGTCCATTTCGGCGGCGGTCCGGAACTGATCCAAGAAAACAAGGACCTTCTGCCGATTTACGTCGCCTACGGCGTCACATCGGTACGCGACTGCGCAGCGGATCTCAGCGACTCCGTCATCCAATGGCGTAGTGAAGTAGCGGCAGGGTCGCTGCTCGGGCCGACGATCTACACGTCAGGCCCCAAGCTGGAGGGCTATAAGCCGCTGTGGAAGGGCACCATCGAGGTCGGCACGCCTACGGAAGTGAATGCGGCGCTCGATCGGCTGCACTCGATGCAAGTCGACTTCGTCAAGATCACCGACAACACGTTAAAGCCGGACATCTTCGAATATGCAGTTCGTGCTGCCAGGGCGCGCGGCCTCAAGATTTCGGCGCATACGCCGTTCGCGCTGACGATCGAGCAGGCCGCAAGGGCCGGGCTTAGCTCGGTCGAGCATCTTGATTATCTCATCAAGGCAGGATCGCCACAGGAAGTGGCGATCGGCGCCGACCATGTCGCCGGTAAACTCAACTATGGCGAAGCGTCGGACCGGTTCGTCGAAACGTTCGATCCGGAATATGCCCGCGGCGCCTATGATCGGCTGGCGAAGCTTGGGCTTTCTGTGACGCCGACGCTCAATATGAGCCGTATCCTCGCCTATCTCGACCGCGAGGATCATCGGGACGATGCCGCACTCGCCCTCATCGGACCAGGAATTCGCAAGACCTACGATTGGCGCGTGGAGCGCGCTGCCAAGTCGACACCGGCCCAGGTTGCGGCCCGCCACAAGGAATATGAGCTAAGCGTCAAGGTGCTGCCGATGCTACGCAACGCCGGCATACCCATCCTGGCGGGAACCGACGCGGGTTATCTCAACAGCTTCAATTACCCCGGCATCGGGCTGCATGACGAGTTACAACGCTATGTCGAGGCCGGGCTAACCCCGCGCGAGGCATTGGCCAGCGCGACCCTGACAGGGCCCAACTTCTTGGGTCACGCCGATCGTTACGGCGCGGTCGCCAAGGGCAAGGCTGCCGACATCCTCATCCTCGACGCCAATCCGCTCCAATACATCGGCGCGACACGGAGGATCCACGGTGTCGTCCTGAAGGGGCAATGGCTGAACCGCGCGGCGCTGGATCGGTTGCTGGAATCGGCCAAGGCAGCGGCTGCAAAGTCAGAATAACAGGCGATCAGGAAAATCCCGAACGCGTCAGCCCCTTCGCGAAATCGCAGGCGACGGGGCTTGTTCGTGTAAGCGTCTGCTGGTTTCTACTGATTGCGCTGCAGCCACTTCGAACGGATTTTGCCAGCGATCAAAACCCAAATGGGGAGACGCAAATGGCAACCCGCAAGCTCGTCCTAACGGCAGCCGCCCTCATTTTCCTCCTGATTGCGGCTATCGGCCTCTATCGGCTGCTGGTCTGGTTTCCCATTTCCATTGGAGGCGTAGAAATTGGCCAGGTGGGCTCGTTCTTCGCGATTGTTGTTGGAACCGGCCTCGCGCTCGCGCTGTTCAACGAGGCACGCAAGTAACGGCTGACCCGTGCCTCGTCATGACTTGAGGGTGCCCGCCTTTTGTCGCATCCTCATTACCGCCCAACGAGGGGGGAAGGGGTAAGCATGCAATATAGCCCGCTGTTGGCGCCTCTGGTGGCGCTCGTCGCCTGGACACTGGTCGTCATGACCTGGATGGCCGTGACGCGCTTCGCTGCGTTCCGGCAAATGGGGATCACGCTGGGCAACATCCCGGCGGGAGCTCGCGGAGTGGACCTCGAAGGCAAGGCTCCGAACGAGGCGCAGTGGAAATCCCATAACTATATCCACCTGCTTGAGCAGCCGACGATCTTCTATGCCATCGTGATCGCCCTGGTGCTGATGGGCATGGACCAGCCGATCAACGTCTATCTTGCCTGGGGCTATGTCGGCCTAAGGGTCGTGCACAGCCTGATCCAATGCACGGTCAATACGGTGAAGTACCGCTTCGCGATCTTCTCGCTGGCGTCGCTTTGCCTGCTCGGCCTGACGGTCCATGCCGGCGCGCGAATCCTGCACGACTGCCTGGGCTGGTGATCAACGGTTAAAGGCGGCCACCAACTCGACATGGGTGGACCAGCGGAATTGTCCGACCGGCCGTGCCCAGAGCAGGTGATAGCCTCCCCCGGCCAATATTTCTGCGTCGCGTCCGAAGGTCGCGGGATTGCAGCTGACATAGGCGATGCGCGGCACGTTTGAGGATGCCAGCTCGCGGACCTGTTCCTGGGCACCGGCTCGGGGCGGGTCGAGCACGACGGCGTCGAAGGCGGCCAGCTCCTTGGCATCAAAAGGCCGGCGATATAGGTCGCGATGCTCCGCATGCAGTATCCGCCCTGCCCTTGCAGCCGCCGATTTGAGGGCGTGGACCGCATCCCTGCCAGCCTCGGCGGCGGTCACATGCCCCACGAGCGACAGCGCGAAGGTGCCGAGACCCGCAAATAGGTCGGCGATCCTGAGGGCACCGGCCACTGCCTCCCGCACCGCTTCAACCAATGCAGCTTCGCCGTCGGCTGTCGCCTGCAGGAATGACCCGATCGGGAGCACAACCGGGACCCCGCCAAGTGAAATGGTGACCGGCTGCGGCTCGTACCGCGGATCTGGTCCAAGACCTTCGTCGACACTCAAGCGGGCCAATGCCTGGCTCTCGCAGAATGAGGTGACTGCCTCGATTGCCTCCAGCGTTTCCACCTTCACGCCCTTCAGCAAGAGGTCGGGGCCCTGGTCGGCCAAGGTCAGTTGAACTTCGGCAGTGCGCTTGGCCGGCAGGATCGTGGCAAGCAGTCCCCGTAACGGATCAAGCAGCCCAAACAGCCGCGAATGGAGGATGTGGCACTCCGTCATGTCGACGATGCGATTGCTGCTTGCTTCGTTGAAACCGATCAGCACGCGCCCGTCGGCCTTCAATGCGCGAAGCGTGGCGCGGCGGCGCGTCCTAGCAGGCGACAGATGCGGCGGCCGGACGTCGGTCTCCAAGCCGTGCTGAGCCAACGCACCAGCAACACGCGACATGCAGTAATCCGCATAGGCCGCGTCGGTCAGATGCTGCAGCTGGCAGCCCCCGCATTGGGGGAAGTGGCGGCATGGCGGCGCTTGATGGCCGGAACCGTGCTCGATCTTGCCGTCGTCGTGCAGCAGGTCTCCAGGGGCAGCGAAGGGCACATGCCGACCCGTGGCGGTCACGCCGTCCCCGCGCGCGGCGATCCGGACGATGCGCTCGCTCATCGATCGGCGAGCGCCACGGCAATAGCCTCGATCAAATCGTCGGCGATCATGCCCGGCCCCGCAATCTCCGCCGCGCGACCATGCAGCCAGGCCGCTGCGCAGGAAGCTTCGAACGGCCCGAATCCCCGTGCCCGCAAGGAAGCGACCATGCCCGCAAGAACATCGCCCGTACCGGCTGTCGCCAGCCAGGCGGGCGCAGGCGGCGCGAAGGCTAATCTACCGTCTGGAGCCGCGACCAGCGTGTCGGGGCCCTTATAGACGACCACCGACTGTGAACGCCGTGCCGCTTCGAGGGCACGTTCGGCCTTGCTGCCTCCAATCTCTCCGAACAATTGCCTGAACTCGCCCTCATGCGGTGTCAGGATCGTGTCATGGCCGTGCAGCCGCTCCGGTTCGCCGACCAGCCCGATGGCGTCCGCATCGATCACGATCGGCCTCGGCGCCGTCAAAGCAAGAGTCAGCACCTGGGGAACATCGCCAAGCCCGGGGCCAACAAGGATGCATCCGATCCGTTCATCCTGCAGGTCCGCGCCGCCGGTCTGGACGATGGACGAGGGCAAGCCCTCGATCGGGAGCGAGGTCGAGACCCGCACATAGCCGGCCCCGGACTTCGCCGCTGCCTTGGCGGCCAGCGCAATCGCCCCGGGCATCTGTCCGGCCAGGCAATGGACCAGTCCACGGCTGTATTTGTGGGCGCCGGGGTCGATCGGCGGCATTGACGGCGGGCTGATCTCGAACCAATTGCTTTCGGTTTCGATGCCGATGTCGGCCAGCACGACGCGGCCCATATGGGCCATGGCAGGCATCAGCCGGTGTGCGGGCTTCAAGGCCCCAAACGTGACCGTGACATCATAATTCCCGATCGGCGAAAGCAATTCGCCGTCATCCGTGGCTACCCCGCTTGGCAAATCGCAGGCAACGGCCACCAATGCCTTGTCAATCATCTGTAAAAGACGTTGATAAACAGTTTGTTCCAGGCCGCGGCTGAGGCCGGTTCCGAACAGGCAATCGATGACAATTGGCGCATCGGTGGCAGCGCCGAACGGCTCGACCGGCCCATCCCACTGGGCCCTTGCCCAGCGCGCCGCTTCAGCGGCCGGTTCAGCCAGGGCAGCCACTCGCACGGCATAGCCAGCCAGCTTGAGATGGCGTGCGGCGACATAGCCGTCGCCGCCATTGTTACCGGGCCCGCACAGAACCAAGGTTTCGCGCGGGCCGACGTAGAGCCGCACCGCCTCGGCCAGCGCCCTGCCTGCGCGTTCCATCAGCTCCGTTTCGGCCGTCCCGCTGCCTATCGCCAGCGCCTCGGCGCCACGCATTTCCGCGACGGTCAGGATTGGGCGGCACATGGCCGCCCCTATCGCAGAAAAGTCGCCAAATGCCACCATTCAGCAGGGCAAGCCTCAGCCGCGACATCGCGTGCGTCCTCGCTTTCAAACAGGGCGAAGCAAGTTGCGCCGCTTCCCGACATGCGAGCGAAGCTGCTTCCCGGCTGCCGTTCCAGCCAATCCAGCACCAGGCCGACTTCCGGAACCAGGGACCGCGCGGCAGGCTCGAGGTCATTGCGGCCTTCCCGCCAGTCAACCAGCGGACCACGATCCTTTCCGTCCCACGCCGCAAAAACCGCGCCGGTCGCCAGCGGAGAGCCGGGATTGACCAGCAGTGCCGGCATTCCAGAAATGGATGGATCCTGGACCAGTTCGAGCTTGTCCCCCGCTTGGGTGCCGCGCGCGGTCAGGCTCAGCAGGCAAGCAGGCACATCCGATCCAATTTCCGGCGCAATATCAACCGCCCATTTGGGATCGAGGCTCCACAACCGTGTCAGCAACCGCAGCGCTGCCGCCGCGTCGGCCGATCCGCCGCCAATCCCGGAAGCAATGGGTAGATTCTTCTTCAGGAAAAGACGCGCGCCTTTCTCCGTGCCGGCTGCGGCGCGCAACGCCTTCGCTGCCCGCAACACGAGGTTCGCTTCTGAAGACAGGCCTTCGGCAAATGGGCCGCTGGTCTCGACGGCAAGCTCATCCGCCAATTCGGCGTCCAGCTGATCTCCATCCGTGCAGAAAGCGAACAGAGTCTCCAGCCGATGCCGCCCGTCGGGAAGCTTGCCCCGAACGTGAAGCGCAAGATTGAGCTTGGCCGGAGCCGGCTCCGAGTATCGCATCAGGGCGCGGCGGTCGCTTCGGTCAGGCCGACCTCCATCTTGCGCTCGAGCCGTGTCTTGGCCTGGTCTTCCGCCGTGATCAGCGCAGCCTGCCAGGAAAAGCGCGCTTCAATCCGGCGACCGGCGGAATAGAGCGCGTCGCCAAGATGCTCATGGATTTCCGACTGGGACGGATCGCCGGCCGCGGCCCGGCTCAGCGTTTCGATCGCTTCTTCGATGCGGCCGCGCTTGAACAGTGCCCATCCCAGCGAGTCGGTGATCGAAGCATCGTTCGGGCGCAGCGCACTTGCCTTGCGGATCATTGCTTCGGCGACGTCGAGATCCTCGCCCCGCTCAAGCTTGCCATATCCAAGAAAATTGAGCAGCAGCGCATTATCCGGCTCCAACTTCAACGCCGCTTCCAGCTCGGTCTTCGCCTCCGCCCAATGGTCGGCCTGCTCCAGGCTTGCGGCCCTCAGGAGATGCAGGGTCCAAAGATCAGCATTGCCGCCCCGCGCAGTGCGCTTGATGGCCTCGCCATAGGCCGCCGCGGCTTCAGTGTGCCGGTCCATGTCACCCAGCACATTGGCGAGGCGCGTAAAAGCGTGGGGCCCGGCGCCGGGCGCCCGAGTGGCGGCCTGTGCACGCTGCAGCGCGCGCTGGTAATCCGCCGTGTCTCCCAGGATCCGGGTCTCGATGTCGAGCGCCTCGCCAGCCAGCAGATCGTCCGGCTTGATCGACCCGAGCATGGCCAGCGCATCCTCGGCCCGGTCGTCTCCGTCCAGCAGCAGTGCCAACAGGATCGACGCCTCGCTGTTGGCAGGGTTGGCGTGGCGCGCGACCTGGGTCAGCGCGATCGGCAGCGCCTTATTGCTTTCGCGGCCGAGGTCGATGGCCAGCGCAACCAGCATTTCGGCATAACCGTCGGCCGGCGTTGCGATCGCTGCGCCCAGCGGCCGGCCTTCAGCGATCCGTTCGCGCGCGGCAGCCAGCGCCTCATCGTCGCCCTGCAGCATGTCCAGGGCTTGCTCTGGGCGTTTCAGGCGAATCAGCGAGTCGGCAAAGGCAAGGCGAAGCCGGGTATTGCGTCCGCCAGACTGGACCAGGACGCCTTGCGCCACCGGTATCGCCTCTTCGGCCCTGCCAAGCGCGAACAGCATGGCCGCCTTCTGCTCATTGGCGATGGGCGCCAGAGGGCTTGCCGCCGACAATTGCGTTAGAATCGCGATGCCGTCCGACTTGCCGCGGGCGGTGCGCTCCCACGCCTTCACCAACGGCGCGAACAGATCGACCTCGGTTGTGGTCGCTCCCTTTTCCAGGGCGGCGACGGCCTCCTTGTTCTTGCCCCGCCGTAGCGAATCCGCCGCCAGCATCAGCCTTGCATCGA
Organism: Sphingomicrobium sp.; assembly: GCA_035720125.1. GTDB lineage: Bacteria > Pseudomonadota > Alphaproteobacteria > Sphingomonadales > Sphingomonadaceae > Sphingomicrobium. The sequence goes on from DASTOV010000158.1 coordinate 12,232, forward strand.
CCGGCAGTTCGTCGGGCGGAATCTGGTTGGCGAGCGAAATTGCCAGTTCGGCCTGGCCCGACTGGATGGCGGTGGCGATCGCTCGGCGGGCGATGGTCCGATCGGTCGGGTTGGCTTCGGCCATCAGCGCGAACAGCTGCGCCGATCGCGCTTCATCGCCAACCATTTCCGCCGCGCGTGCCTCAACATAGGTCGAAAGGGGGGCAGCAGCAGCGGCCGGCTGCGCCGTGGCCAAGACCAGCACCATGGCGGTCAGGGCATTACATGTTCGGATAATTGGGACCTCCACCGCCTTCAGGGACCACCCAGTTAATATTCTGTGTCGGATCCTTGATATCACAGGTTTTGCAGTGGACGCAGTTTTGCGCGTTGATCTGAAGCCGCGGTGAACCGCCATCCTCCACGATTTCGTAAACGCCCGCCGGGCAATAGCGTTGCTCGGGCGCATCGTAGAGCGCGAGGTTGACCCTGATCGGCACGTCAGCGTCCTTCAAGGTCAGGTGGATCGGCTGATCTTCTTCATGGTTGGTGTTGGACAGGAACACCGAGGAAAGGCGATCGAAGGTCAGCTTTCCATCGGGCTTCGGGTAATCGATCGGCTGGTAATGTTCCTTGCGGCCGATCTGTCCGTGGTCGGCGCGCAGCTTGAGCGTCCAGGGCGTCTTCAGCTTCAGCCAGTTGAGCCACATGTCCAGACCGGCAAACAGGGTGCCGATCGTCGCCCCCCAATGCGCCACCGCTGGCTGGGCATTGCGGACAATCTTCAGCTCGTCCGCGATCCAGCTCGATCGCAGGGCGGGCTCATAGCTTTCCAGCACGTCACCGCGCCGATCGGCAGCGATTGCTTCGAATGCCGCTTCGGCGGCCAGCATGCCGGACTTCATGGCCGTATGGCTGCCCTTGATCCGCGGCACGTTGACGAAGCCGGCCGAGCAGCCGATCAGCGCACCGCCCGGAAAGGCGAGTTTCGGAATGGCTTGCCAGCCGCCCTCGTTGATCGCGCGCGCGCCATAGCTGACACGCTTCCCGCCCTCGATCTCCGCGCGGATCGCCGGATGGGTCTTCCAGCGCTGGAATTCCTCGAACGGCGACAGATAGGGATTCTCATAGTCGAGCGAGAGGACGAACCCCAGCGCCACCTGGCCGTTGGCCTGATGATAGAGGAAGCCCCCGCCCCAGGCGTCGACAAGCGGCCAACCTTGTGTGTGAATGACCCGCCCAGGTTGGTGTCTGTCAGCAGGAACATCCCACAATTCCTTGATACCCAACCCGAAAACCTGCGGTCCGCTATCCCTGCGCAAGTCAAAGAGGCGGGTCAGTTCCTTGGTCAGATGGCCGCGCGCGCCCTCGGCAAACAGGGTGTAGCGGGCGTGAAGCTCCATCCCCGGCTGATAGTCAGGCTTGTGCGTGCCATCCCGGGCGACCCCCATGTCACCGGTGGCGACGCCCTTTACCGAACCATCGTCGTTGAACAATATCTCGGCCGCCGCGAAACCGGGAAAGATCTCGACGCCCAATGCTTCCGCCTGGCCGGCCAGCCAGCGCGTCACATTGCCGAGGCTGGCCGTATAGGTTCCCTCATTGTGCATGAGGGGCGGCATCAGGACGACCGGCAACGCCCATTTGCGATGCTTCGTCAGGAGCCAGTGATGATTTTCGGTCACCGGAACCGTGAGTGGGCTGTCCTGCTGGCGCCAGTCGGGGATCAGCTCCTCGATCGCCCTGGGGTCGATGACTGCGCCTGACAGAATATGTGCGCCGACTTCGCTGCCTTTTTCGAGGACGCAGACGGACAGCTCGCGGCCCTTTTCCTCGGACAATTGCTTGAGGCGGATGGCCGCGGCGAGCCCGGCGGGCCCCGCGCCGACGATCACGACATCATATTCCATCGATTCGCGCTGGCTCATTCGCTCTCCTCGCTCCCACGCTGCACGGCTAGGCTTGCGCCTCTCATCGCGTCATGCCGTCCTTCCGACCGTTAATGCACTGCCCATTCCTTGACCGCGCAGTCAACCTTGGACGACAGAGGGCCATGGGTGGGGAAATGCAGGAAATTGCCAGCGACCGCGCGCGCGCCACGGCCAGCAGCCTGGTCGGCTGGTGGCTGGAGGCCGGCGTCGATGTGGCGATTGGCGAATCCCCGCGCGACTGGCTCGGGCGCATGCCGGCGCCTGCCGCCATGCCGGCCCCCGCAAGCAACCTGGGCGGGAAACCTGCCAATCTTGCGGAATTTCAGCATTGGCTCGCCGTCGCGCCGGGGCTTCCGATGGATCGCCCGGGGGCAATTCGAATCGCGCCGAGCGGCAACGAGGCAGCGAAGATCATGCTGCTTTCGGATCTCCCGGCGCGAGAAGATGCCGCCGAGGGCATGCCGATCGGCGGCGAAGCCTGGGCGCTGACCAAGCGCATGCTCGCGGCGATCGGGATGGGCGCGGACGAAGCCTATGTCACGTCGCTCTCGCCCTTCCATTCCCCTGGAGCGCGGTTCAACGGCGAACTGGATGCCTGCGCCGCCATCGCCCGGGACCATGTGCGACTTGCAAGGCCCGAGCGGCTGCTGTTGCTTGGAGATGCGCCCGCCCGAGCCCTGCTCGGCGAGCCGCTGACCCGTGCGCGGGGCCGCGTCCACCGGGTGGAAGGCATTCGCGCCGTCGCCACGTTCCACCCGCGCTGGCTGCTGCAGCGTCCCTCCGACAAGGCGCTGGCGTGGCGCGACCTGTTATTGCTGATGAGTGAGAGCGATTGATGCGATTGGGCCTTGTACTGTTGGTAGGCGTTGCATTCGGGGCTCCGGCGCTGGCCCAGGACGCGGACCCGCTCGCCCCGCTCGAGCCGATTAGCGCCGACGACCCCGTCATCGTCCCGGAAACCAAGGCCCCTGCGACAACTTCGCCGGCGCCGACGCCGACGCCACCGCGCCCGGTTGTGGTGCCGAAGGACTGGCGCGGCGTCCTGCTGGCGATCAACAATGGCGAATGGGAGGCGGCTCGGCGCGGCATCGAGGCGCTGCCCAACGGGCCGCTGAAGCCCTATGCAAGGGCAAGGCTGTACACCGCCAAGGATTCTCCCAAGGTCGAACTGGCGCCGATCCTCGCGCTGCTCGAGGAGGCGCCCGAACTGCCGCAGGCCGAGCAGCTGGTCCGCATGGCAACAAGCCGCGGAGCCCATCATTCCGAGTTGCCGGCCATTTTCTGGCCGCGGCCGATGGTCTCGCTTGGCAGCGCGCCGCGCCGGGGCAAGACCCGTCCGATCGAAGGCGAACCCTATGCCGACCAGCTTCGCCAGACCCTGGAACCGATGATCAAGGTGGACGACGGTACCGGCGCGGAGGCTGCCTACCTGGCAGCGATGCCGTTCCTCTCCGTCGAGGCCCGCGCCGAGGCCGCGCACCGCGTCGCCTGGATCTATTTCGTTGGAGGCCGCGACGCCGATGCGATCCGCGTCGCGGACCAGGGCCGGGCCGGCGCGTCGGGCGAGTGGGCCGCGCAAGCGGCCTGGATCTCCGGCCTTGCCTCCTGGCGGATGCGCGACTGGAATGCCGCCTTTTACAGCTTGCGCCAGGCCGCGCGGCTGGCACGCGAGCCGGAATTCTATGCCGCTGCCCATTATTGGTCGGCGCGCGCCGCCCAGGCAAGCCGCAGGCCGCAGGAGGCTGGGCCGCTGATGCAGGCCGCGGCGCGTTCGCAGGAGAGCTTCTACGGCCTGCTGGCGCGCGAGGCGCTAGGGATGGACAAGCGGCTGCCGAAAAGCGCCGCGCCGCGCGACCTCAGCCGGATCGAAGCCTTGCCGAATGTGCGCCGGGCCAGCGAACTGGCGGCGATGGGGTGGCGATCCAGCGCGGAGGAACTGCTGCGCCACCAGGCGAAGGTCGGGAATCCCGCCGACCACCGAGGGCTCGTCAAGGTCGCAGACAAGCTCAATCTTGCCGGCGCCCAATTCTGGCTGGCCCATTTCGGGCCACGGGGAGCACAGGTCGACGCGGCGGACCGCTACCCGATACCGGACTGGACGCCGTACAACGGCTGGCGGGTCGACCCCGCCCTCGCCTACGCCCACATCATCCAGGAATCGAACTTCCGGGCCGAGGCGGTCAGCCCGGCCGGCGCCGTCGGGCTGATGCAGGTGCGGCCCGGAACGGCCGGCGACACGGCCCGTGCCCGGGGGACGACGGTCACCGCTGCCTCGCTCAAGGACCCGCTCATCAACATTGATTACGGTCAGGCCTTCATCGAGCTGATCCGCGGCAGCACGGCGACACGCGGCCAACTGCCGAAGGTTATCGCCGCCTACAACGCCGGGCCGGTCCCAGTTGAACGCTGGGCCTATTATGACCGCGGCGATCCGCTGCTGTGGATCGAAAGCATCCCCTATTGGGAGACGCGATTCTACGTCCCCTCGGTGCTACGCAACATGTGGGTCATCCAGGGACTGAAGGGCGAGCCGACACCCGCTCTGACCGCTCTGGCCGAGCATAAATGGCCGGAGTTTCCCTCCAATCGTCGCTAGATGCTGGCATTTGTTCTTTGTTTGTTCTTGTTGATCGGCTAGATTGGTGCCATGCCGGTCGAGTCGATCTCCGGGCGCGGCGCCACCCGCAACGCCACTCCGACACGCTTCAACCTGAAGGAGCGCGTGACCGACGGAGATTGGCTGGACAGTGTCGAGAGCCTCGACGGCATCATGCAACGACGGACCGTCGTTACGGTCGAGCATCCTAAGTCGATCCTGACGCGCAATTCGTCGCCCGACATCGGCTTCGACCGCTCGATCAACCCTTATCGCGGATGCGAGCATGGCTGCATCTATTGCTTCGCCCGCCCGACGCACGCCTTTCACGACCTGTCGCCTGGCATCGATTTCGAAAGCCGGCTGTTCGCCAAGCCCGACGCCGCCAAGCTGCTCCATGCCACCTTGTCGCGGCCCGGCTATGAGGTGGCGCCGATCGCGCTCGGCACCAACACCGATCCCTACCAGCCGATCGAGGAGAATTGGCGGATCACCCGCTCGATCCTCGAACTTCTGCTGGAAACCAGGCATCCGTTCACCATCACGACCAAGTCGGACCGCGTGCTGCGCGATCTCGACCTGATTGCGCCGGCCGCGCGGCTTGGGCTGGCGTCGGTGGCGATTTCCGTGACGTCACTCGATCCCAGGGTCCACAAGACGCTGGAGCCGCGTGCCCCTGCACCGCGCAAGCGACTGCAGGCGATCAGGGCGCTCAACGACGCGGGTGTCCCGACGATCGTTTCGATCGCGCCCGTCATCCCGCACATCACCGACCATGAACTGGAAGCGATCGTGGCCGCGTCTGCAGAAGCCGGGGCGCGGGGCGCGACCTGGCTGCTCGTGCGCCTTCCCAACGAGGTCGCGCCCCTGTTCCGAGCCTGGCTCGACGCACATTATCCCGATCGGGCCTCCAAGGTGATGGCCACGATCCAGTCGCTCCGGGACGGGCGCGACAATGATCCCGGCTTCTTCAGCCGCATGAAGGGCCGGGGTCCCTGGGCCGACCTGCTGCGCACCCGCTTCGAGATTGCATGCCGGAAGCACAGCATTCCGAAGGCCCGGTTCAGGCTGAAAACCGATCTGTTCATGCCGCCGCAGGGAGATCAGCTGAGGCTGTTTTGATCGCCCCCGTTCGACATTTAATCGCCGATCTTGGCAAACGGCGGTGACATGGAACCGGTGGGCCGCTAGCCACGCTGCCATGCTACGTTTGCCTGTCGCAGCATTGCTGCTCTCCGCCGCCCCCGCACTTGCCTCTCAGGTTCACCATTCGCCGATGGTCGATCCAAAGGTCGCCGCCTTGCGCGAAGCGGCCTTAACGGACGAATATGCCTGGGACATCACCGAGGGCCTGACCACCGAAATCGGGCCGCGGCTTGCCGGGACACAAGCGGAAGCCAGGGCGCGCGACTGGGCCGTGAAAAAGCTCACCGCCATGGGCTTCGCCAATGTGCGCGTCGAATCGTTCGACATGAAGGTCTGGGCGCGTGGCCGTGAAAGTGCGGAGGTCGTCTCGCCCTTCCCCCAGCCATTGGTCGTAGCAGCACTGGGCAACAGCGGCTCGACCGGCCCTGGCGGCGTTACCGGCGAGATCGTTGCCTTCGACAGCGTCGATGCGCTCAAGGCTGCGCCCGACGAGCTGGTCCGCGGCAAGATCGTGTTCGTCGACCATGCGATGCCGGCTAACCAGGATGGCTCCGGCTACAGCCAGTTCGGCGCGCCGCGGCGGCAGGGGCCGACCTTGGCGTCGCAGAAAGGAGCGCTGGCGATCGTGGTCCGCTCGATCGGGACGGATCGTCACCGCAATCCGCATACGGGCATGATGGAATTCACCAACGGTGCGCGGCCAATTCCCGCCGGCGCCCTGTCGAACCCGGACGCTGACCAGTTGTTGCGCATATTGAAGCGCGGCCAGCCGGTGCGAATGAAGCTGGTGCTGGAAAATTGGCTCATCGAAAAGGGGCAGTCCGGCAATGTCATCGCCGAAGTGCCGGGGCGCGACCCGTCGCTGCCGCCGATCGTGGTCAGCGGGCATCTTGACAGCTGGGACCAGGGAACCGGCGCGGTCGACGATGCCTCCGGCGTGGCGATCGCGGCAGCAGCGGCCAAGCGGATCATGGATGCCGGCCGTCCGCTGCGCACGATTCGCATCGTCTGGTTCGGGGCGGAGGAAGTCGGACTGCTCGGAGGATATGACTACCGCAAGAGGCACGGCGCAGAGCCGCATTATGCCCTGATCGAAAGCGATTTCGGCGCCGACAGGATCTGGAAGGTGGAGAGCAAGCTCGGCGAAGCCCGCCGCGCAGAGGCAGAGGCGATCGGCAAGGCGCTGGCACCGCTGGGCATTGTCACGGGCTCGTTCGACAAGGCCAATGGCTCCGACATCGGCCCCATGCTGGAGGACGGCCACCCCGGCGTCGGCCTCAACCAGGACGGGACGCGCTATTTCGACCTGCATCACACCCCGGACGACACGCTGGACAAGGTCGATCCCGCACAGCTGCGCCAGAATGTCGCGGCCTGGACCACGGTGCTCGCCATCCTCTCCGGTGGAATCGAGGAGCCAAAGCAGACCAAGCGGCGTTAGGCCCCGTAACGGATCAGTTACGGAGGAAGGAATGCGCATTGCAATGGCTCTGCCGCTGCTCGCCTTGGCGGCCTGCCAGGTCACCAAGGACGAGCAGAATGATACGATCACCGCGACCTACAATGAGGAGGTCGCCGAGAACGCAGCCTCTGACGTGGGCAACTTTGCGGAGGACATCGCCAACGACGTCGAAAGCACCGCCGAGGAGATTGGCAACAAGGCCCAGAACGTCGACATCGACGTCGATACCAATACGGCGAATTAGCCTTTTCGTGGCCACATAGCGCTGCTAGTCGGCCCTTCCGGTCGGGGAGTAGCGCAGCCTGGTAGCGCATCTGCTTTGGGAGCAGAGGGTCGCAGGTTCGAATCCTGTCTCCCCGACCATTTTCGATTTCGGCAATCCGGGGGATTGCCGCAAAATCGAAAATCGGATTTCGTGTGGACCCGTCGGTGGGGCCTGTAGCTCAACGGTAGAGCTGGCCGCTCATAACGGCTTGGTTGTAGGTTCGAATCCTGCCGGGCCCACCAACCTGGCACATCGACAGTCCGGGGGAAGGCCGAGCACCAGCAGATGATCGAGCCGTGGATGTGCGGTCGCCAGCGCCGCCTATTTCGCCGCCGGCAGCACCAGCTGGAATTCCGCATTGGTCAGCTTCAGCTCGCCTCCGGCCAACCGGGCAAGGCCGCGCACCAGCCGGAGAGCAAAGCCCAGGCCAAGCCGCGTACCCCCGTCCGCACCTTCGACCTGGAAGGCGGGATCCATCATCTGTGCCTCGCTCAACCGAAGGGTCGAGCTGGGGCGCGTCACCGAAACGACAAGTTTCCTCCTGCCTTCGCGCACATCGACTTCCACCTGCTGCCCGTCGGGCGCAGCATCGACCGCGGCGCGAAGCAGGCGATCCAGTAGCCGCCGGGCAAGGTCCGCCTCAAGGCGGCAACGCAGCGAGCCAAGCGACGTCACGATCCTAAGCCGGATATCGCGGGCAAGCGCCAGATTGCCCAGCTCTTCCGCCAGGGGCGGCAGAATTTCCGCAAGATCGGACGCAGCGTCCCGGTCTGACGGCTGGCTCTGCAACCTCGCCGCAAAGTCGAGATCCTCGATCGCGGCCAGCAGCATCCGGGCCTGCGCAACGATTTCCGCCGCTCGATGCCGATAGTTGCGATGTGCGGGGCCAAGATATTGACCGTCAATGATTTCAGCAAAGCCGATGATGGCGTTCAGCGGTGTCTTGATCTCGTGAATCGTTTCCCGAAGCGTGTCCGCATCGGCCGCCGATCCGGCGGAAGGCTGTTGTGGTTCCTCAACTCCTTCGCGGCGGGCAATGCCACGATATCCCAGGAAACGGCCGTCGGCAGGAGAGAATGCCGGGATGCCGCTTAGCCGCCACTGGCCTTCCAGCGCGGGGGTAGGCAGCTGGACCGGCGTGTCGTCGAACGGCAACCGGTCGGAGAAGGCCCGGACCAGGTCGCGCGGCGCGCCTTCCTCTCCAGGCAGGCTGCGTCCGATCAGCGCGCCTCGCGGTGCTCCTTCGACCCATCCGATCTGTCCCGCTGCGTCGCATTCCCAGCGAAACAGGTTTGGGCCGGTGGCAAGCTGGGCCGGTTCGGGAGGCCTGGCCGGCGGCTGCCCGGTTTCGGCCTCGGCTTGCGGAGTTTCGCGCCTGCTCTTGAGGCGTTCGATCCGCGCAACCATGTCGCCGATCGAAGGGGCCGGCTCCGCCGAAGGCTGTTCCGGTTCCCTTGCGGGAGGCGCGGCAACATCGCCTCGCAACGTATGGACGAACGCCGTCACTTCCTCGCTCGCCAAGGCAAGGACCAGCGCCCAGCCTGCTTCGTCGAGCGGAGCGGCCGCCAGCAACGGCGCCGCGACCTCCAGCTTGTCGGCGGCGAAGATGGCGATCAGCCGCGGTTCGGCCGCCCTGCCGGCGATGCTCCGCGCGGTTGCGGATCGAACCGCCTTGGGGACGGAACGCATGCCGGACTGGACCATGGTCAGGGCGGCGTCGAGCAGCGCCGGATCGAGTTCATCGTGCGGGCGGGAAAGCAGGTCGACCAACTGGCGCCAGCGGACGGTCCGGTCGTGGGTATCCGCGACCGGTTGAGTCATCACTGTCCTGAGCCGGTCATCGTAACGCACGGATTTCATTTCCCCCGCCGGACATCTCCGCTGCCATGCGGTTACGCGCGTATGCGCGACAGTGGGTCGGGGTTAACCATCCCAATCTGGGACGGAAAAAGGGGCGCCGAACTCTTGCCCGGCGCCCCCTTCATTCTGCCATATCGGGCAGGTCAGGCCTTGGTCGAAAGATAGGTCAGCCAAAGCTTCGCGACCGGGGCCTGTTCGCCGCCCGCCGCATTCAGCGCCGCGGCGGCGCCTGCCTTGTCACCGGACTGGGTGAGCGCCATGCCCAGGCGCAGGTTGGCCAGATCCTTGTCGACGCCCGGTTTCGCAAGCGCCGCCCGGAACATGTCAGCGGCCTCGGCATAATCGCCATAGCCGAAGAAGGCCTCTCCAACGCTCATCGCCCTCTTCGCATCGGGCGCGGCCTTGGCAGCCGCAACCGAGCCGTTCAGCGATGCGCGATCGCCCTGCGAACGGGTCGACGCGAGCGTATAGAGCTGCGAGAAGGTCGCCTTGCTGCGGTCGATGGACTTGGCGGCAAAGCCCTGCTCTAGAACCGCCTTGGCTTCGCCCGCGAAACCCTTGAGCACCAGCGTATTGGCATAGCGGAAATAATCATTCTCTCCCTGCAGCGCGCCGGTAGCCCGGGCAAGCCGCATTGAATCGATCAGATCGGCGTCTTCCCGCCGGCTGGTCGTCTGGTAAATGCGGATCGTGTCGCGCCAGCTATTCGGGCTCGGATAAGCCGCGACCCACTTATTGGCGATTTCCGGCGCATTCGCCTGCTTGGCGCTGAACGCCAGCGCCACCGCACGCTTGTACCAGGCCTCGTCAGCCTTCTGACCGGCGGCGGTCTTGGTCGCGATCGCCTTCTCGATCAGGGTGACCGCCTCGGCAGCCCGGCCCTGCCCGTTGCGGCTTTCCGCCAGCATCACGGTGGCGTCCAGGTTGTTCGGATCGATCGCCAGAACCTGTTCGAATGCAGTCGCAGCCGGATCATAGGCCTTCGCGTTATAGTTGAGCTTGCCAAGGTTCATGTGCAGCGCCAGCGTATCGGCGGGCGGAAGAAAGCCCGAATTGAGTACGGCCTGCAGCCCGGCGATGATGGCGGCATTGTCGTTCGCGTCGACCGCAGCCTTCAGCTGAAGCTGGGCGACGACATATTGATCGTCCTGAGTCTTGGCCTTGGCCTTCGCTGCGGCGAGCGCGGCCGGAATGGCGGCCGCATCCTTGGCGTTTACCGCGGTCTGCAGCGCGACAATTTCCTTGCGCGCGGCAGTCGACAGTTTCGGTTGCTTGGCGGCGGCGGCTTCGGTTTTCTTGTCTTGAGCTACTGCCGGCGACGTCAATGCCAGACCGCAGGAAGCGAGCAGAAGGGCAAAAGCGGTGGGGGTCAGTTTCATTCCAGTCTCCTGTGGCGCCAGTCCCCGCTTGCTGAGGCCGGTCGCAAATTTCGTGGGGTACCGGGCAGTCCCATAGACTTGTCGTCCGGTTGCGAAAAGCGCCAATGACGCCGGTCGGCTGAACCTCAATTGAACTGTCCCGATCCTCGCGGGCGCGCGCGTAGCGCGGGCGCGGGGGTGGCGCTCCCCTCCTCCTTCCGCTAGCAGGGATTTGAGGGGGCGGTCCCTGCCGGGAGGCAGGCGATTCTCCCATGCCCAACCAGAATAGAAACGACAGGATTTCCCTTGGCGACCCAGCCTCCGGCCGACGACAGCGTTATCCCGCCACCCGGCGGTGACATTGCCCCCATCTCCATCGTCGAGGAGATGAAGACCAGCTATCTCGATTATGCCATGTCCGTGATCGTCAGCCGGGCGCTGCCCGACGTTCGCGACGGGCTGAAGCCGGTCCATCGCCGGATTCTCTTCTCGGCCAGCGAGAATGGTTTTTTCTACAACCGCCAGTATCGCAAGTCGGCCCGCATCGTCGGCGACGTCATCGGTAAATATCACCCGCACGGCGATACGGCGATCTACGACGCCCTTGCGCGCATGACCCAGGACTGGTCGATGAGGGTGCCGCTAATCGACGGCCAGGGCAATTTCGGCTCGATGGATCCCGATCCCCCGGCGGCGATGCGCTACACCGAAGCGCGCCTCGCCAAGGTGGCCAATTTCCTGCTGGGCGACCTGGACAAGGATACGGTCACCTTCCAGCCCAACTATGACGCCAGCGAGCGCGAGCCGCAGGTCCTTCCCGCCCGTTTCCCCAACCTGCTGGTCAACGGCGCGGGGGGCATCGCGGTCGGCATGGCGACGAACATCCCGCCGCACAACCTCGGCGAGGTGCTTGCCGCCTGCCGAGCCTACATCGACGACCCGGCGATCAGCTCCGAAGGACTGATGGAGCATGTGAAGGGCCCGGACTTTCCGACTGGCGCGCTCATTCTTGGCACGCTGGGCATCCGGTCTGCATATACGACCGGCCGCGGTTCGGTCCTGATGCGCAGCCGCGCGCATGTCGAGGAAGGCCGCGGCGACCGCCGCTCGATCGTGCTCACCGAAATTCCCTACCAGGTCGGCAAGTCGGGCCTGGTCGAGAAGATCGCGGAAGCTGCGAAGGACAAGCGGATCGAGGGCGTGTCCGACATCCGGGACGAATCCAACCGCCAGGGCGTGCGGATCGTCATCGACCTGAAGCGCGATGCGACACCGGACGTGGTGCTCAACCAGCTGTGGCGGCACACGCCGGCCCAGTCGAGCTTCCCGGCGAACATGCTGGCGATCCGCGGCGGCCGGCCCGAAACGCTGGCGCTGCGCGATATCATCGAAAGCTTCGTCAAGTTCCGCGAGGAAGTGATTACCCGCCGCTCCAAGTATGAGCTGTTGAAGGCGCGCGAGCGGGCCCATATCCTGCTTGGCCTGGTGGTCGCGGTCACCAACCTCGACGAAGTGGTGATGCTGATCCGCGGTTCCGCCAGCCCGGCCGAAGCGCGGGAAAAGCTGCTCGACCGCAAATGGTCGGGTGAACAGATCCGACCCTATATTGCGCTGGTCGAGGCAGTCGAACCGCAGGGCAAGTCGGACAATTACCAGCTCAGCGAAGCGCAGGTGAAAGCGATCCTCGAGCTTCGCCTCCACCGCCTGACCGCGCTTGGCCGGGACGAGATCGGCGAGGAGCTTGAAGGTCTTGCGAAAAACAT
>DASTOV010000159.1:0-5872 GCA_035720125.1 Sphingomicrobium sp.
GATCTGCGGGCCGCCGCCATGGACCAGCACCGGCCGGATGCCGACCGAGTGAAGCAGCAGCACGTCCTTGGCCAGGCTCCGCGCGCGCTCCGGGTCGGTCATCGGCAGGCCGCCGACCTTGACGACGATGGTCTTGCCCGTGAAGCGGCGGATATAGGGCAGCGCCTCGATCAGGATGCGCGCGGTGTCGTTGGCGTTGATCATGACGTCGCCGCATTTTCCTTGATGTAGCCGGGGCCCAGGTCGACCGAGACCGCGCGGCCCTTGCCGCTGCCAAGGCCAAGGTCGACCAGAATATCGATCTCTTCGCCCTTCATGTGGGCGCGCACGGCCTCGGCATCGTGGGTGATCTCGACGCCGGCCTCGGCGACCTTGGTCCCGCCATAGCTGACCGAGGAGCGTTCCGTTTCGAATTCGACCCCGCAGGAGCCGGCTTCCGCCAGCAACCGGCCCCAATAGGCGTCGGCGCCGTACCAGCTGCACTTGATCAGATTGTTGTTGCTGATCGATCGCGCCACCTTGCGGGCTTCCGCATCGCTGGCCGCACCGGCGACATTGACGACGACCAGCTTGGTCATGCCTTCGGCGTCGCGCGCCATCTGCAGCATCAGCTCTTCGCAGACCTGCCGGACGTCATCGTCGAACTGGGCGAGGTTGGCCGGGCGGCCCTTGCGGCCGCTGGCGAACAGTATGACCGTGTCGTTGGTCGAGGTCGCGCCATCGGTAATCAGCGCGTTGAAGGTGGCGTCGGCCGCTCGGGACAGGATCGGCTTCAGCTCTTCCGGCGTCAGCTCGGCGTCGGTGGTGAGGAAGGCGAGCATGGTCGCCATGTTGGGTGCCAGCATGCCGCAGCCCTTGGCCATGCCGCCGATCGTATATTCGTCGCGGGCGGCATGCGCCTCCTTGGGCCTGGTGTCCGTGGTGAGGATGCCCTTGGCAGCATCGCGATGCCCCTTGCGGCTCAGCGCCTCCCCAAGCCTGGGGATGGCGGTCAGGATCTTCCGCATCGGCAGGCGGAAGCCGATCAGCCCCGTCGAGCAGACCAGCATGTCGCGCGGGTCGCAACCGACCGCATCGGCAGCCGCCGCGCACATCGCCTCCGCATCCGCGCGGCCCTTGGCTCCGGTTCCGGCATTGGCGTTGCCGCTATTGACGATCACTCCGCAAGCATAGCCGCCCGAAACGTTGAGCCGCTCCAGGCTGGCTTCGACCGGCGGGGCGCGGAACTTGTTCTGCGTAAAGACGGCTGCGGCCGGAACCGGCTTGCCGTCATCGGTCGCCAGCAGGCTGACGTCGCGGCGTCCGCCGGACTTGATGCCTGCGGCGAGGCCGGCGGCGACGAAGCCTTCGGCAAGGGTAACGCTCACGGATAGACCCCCATCGTCGAAAGGCCTGCCCCCTCGTCGAGGCCAAGCATCAGATTGGCGCACTGGATCATCTGGCCAGCGGCGCCCTTGCCGAGATTGTCGATCGCGGCGAGCGCGACGATCGTGCCGGTCCTCTCGTCATGGCGGGCCGAGAGGAAGGCGGCGTTGGAGCCGGTAGCCCACTTGGTTTCGGGCGGCGTCTCGCCAACGTGGACGAAACGCTCGCCGGCATAGGCCTTGCGCAGGATGGCGAGCGGGTCCAAGGGCCCGGTGGCACGCGCATGGCAGGTGGCGAGTATGCCTCTGCTGGCGGCCATCAGGTGCGGGGTGAACAGCAGGCTTGCGCCCGACACCATTTCCATTTCCGCCGTATGACGATGGCGCGTGAGTCCATAGGCGCGGTAGCTGCCGTCGACGCTGCAGAAATGGGTGCCGGTATTGGCGGCGCGCCCGGCGCCGCTGACCCCCGAGGCAGCATCGACGATGATGCCTTGTTTCTCGATGGCACCGGCGTCGACCAGCGGTTTCAGCGCCAGGCTGGCTGCGGTCGGATAACAGCCGGGGGCTGCGACCAGTCTGGAGCCCCTGATCGCATCGCGGAAGAATTCGGGCAGGCCATAGCTGAACTTGCCGATGAGGTCCGGCCGCTGATGCGGCTCGCCGTACCAGCGCTCGAACTCCGCGGCGCTGTCCAGCCGGAAGTCGGCGCCAAGGTCGACCAACGGGATACCGGGACCGATCAGCTCATCTGCCAGCCGCTGGGTCTCGCCATGGGGGAGGGCGGCCAGGATCAGGTCGCATCCCTTCAGTTGCGCTGGATCCCAGGCGGCGAAGGCCATGTCCGGATAGGCGAGCGCGAGGTGCGGGTGGACCGCCGCGACTTTCTGGCCGGCGTTGGACGCGCCGAAGGCGACACCCACCTCCACCCCCGGGTGATGGGCGATGAGACGCATCAATTCGCCGCCGACATAGCCGGAGGCGCCGAGGATCGCGGCACGAATCATGCACGCCCTATGCAAATCTATGAATAAATATGCAACTGCTTAGTCGCGATACTCGATTTCCACGCTCCGGGCCGCGGCGACCGCGCGATCCTTCGCCCTGCCAACGTCCCTGTCCCGCGCCAGCGCCACGCCCATCCGCCGGTTCTTGAGCGTGTTGGGCTTGGCAAACAGGCGGACGTCGACCGGTCGGTCCGGCTCTCCGATGGCCAGCGCCGCGGCCACTCCTTTGAAGCCGAAGCTGTGACTTTCCCGGGTGGCCAGGATCACCGCCGAGGCAGCCGGTCCGGCCAGTTCGATCGCCGGGATCGGCAGGCCGAGGATGGCGCGCAGGTGCAGCTCGAACTCGTTGGGGTCCTGGCCGATCAGGGTCACCATGCCGGTGTCGTGCGGGCGGGGCGAGAGTTCGGAGAAGATCGCCCGATCGCCGGCAATGAAGAACTCGACCCCGAAGATGCCATGGCCGCCGAGGGCGGTGACGACCCTTGCGGCCTGTTCCTGTGCCGACCTCAGCACGGCGTCGGCCATCGGCGCGGGCTGCCAGCTCTCGCGATAGTCGCCGCTTTCCTGGCGGTGGCCGATCGGCGGGCAGAACAGCACGCCGTCCCTGGTCGCGACGGTCAGCAAGGTGATCTCATAGTCGAAGGCGATGAATTCCTCGACGATCACTCGCGGCCGGTCGCCGCGCATATTGGCGACGGCATAATCAAACGCGCCGCCAAGCTCCTCCTCGTTCCTGGCCACGCTCTGGCCCTTGCCACTTGAGCTCATCACCGGCTTGACCACCGCGGGCAGGCCGACCGTCGCAGCAGCGGCAATTGCCTCCTCGCGCGTCTCGGCGAACAGGTAGCGCGACGTAGTAAGCCCCAGCTCCTTCGCCGCGAAATCGCGGATGCCATCGCGGTTCATGGTCAGCTGCACCGCCTTGGCCGAGGGGACGACGTCCCAGCCCTCGCGCTCCAGTTCGGCCAGGGTCGCGGTGTCGATCGCCTCGATCTCGGGCACGATGAAGTCCGGCCGATGCTTCTCGACCGCTGCCCTTAGCGCCGCCCCGTCGAGCATTGGGAATACCTCCCGGGCGTCGGCCAGCTGCATCGCCGGCGCATCGTCATAGCGGTCGCAGGCAATCACGCGGCAGCCGAGCCGCTTGGCGGCGATGGTGAATTCGCGGCCCAGTTCGCCGGAGCCGAGCAGCATGAGTGTCGCTAAATACATGATCGCCCCCTAGCGGGCTTGCGCGTGGATTGGGAGGCGGCAATGTTCGCTGCCGAAATCAATGGAAAGTACGCACATGCGCCGACTTGCCGCTCTTGCCTTTGTTCCCCTTGTCATGGCCGCCCAGGCGCCGACGCCACCCAAGCCCAGGACGCCGAACGAGATCGTCGGCGCCGCGCCCAGGACCGACTGGCGCGAAATCGCGGCCGCGGACCTGCTGCTGTTCGAGCTCCAGGGTGGCAAGAAGGTGGTGATGCAACTGGCGCCGGAATTTGCGCCGGTCCATGTCGCCAATATCCGGGCGCTGGCCAAGGGAGGCTGGTGGGATGGGGCGGCCATCTACCGCGTCCAGGACAATTATGTGGTCCAGTGGGGTAACAATGAAAGCGAGAAGCCCTTCCCGGACGGCGTCGTCGCCAAGCCGCCTGCCGAATATGAGCGTCCGCTCGCCGGCCTGGCCGTGACGGCGCTCGACTCCGCCGATTCCTACGCCTCGCGCGCCGGCTTTGCGAACGGCTGGCCGGTCGCGGTCTATGACCAGGAGCAATTGGCAAGCCTCGCCCATTGCTATGCGATGGTCGGCGTCGGTCGCGGCCTGTCGCCGGATACCGGCACCGGCGGAGAACTATACGCAGTGATCGGCCACGCGCCGCGCCACCTCGACCGCAACATCGCGCTGGTTGGTCGGATCGTGCTGGGGCTCGAACATCTGAGCTCGCTGCCGCGAGGAACCGAGGCCCTGGGGTTTTACAAGGAGCGCTCTTCCGACGTTCCCATCGTCAGCGCCAAGCTCGCTTCGGATTTGCCCGACGCAGAACGACCTCGCTTCGAATATCTGACCGGCGCTTCGTTCGATGCCTATCTGCACGCCAGAAAGAACCGGCAGGACGATTTCTTCATTCGTCCTGCCGGCGGAGCGGATCTGTGCAATATCAATGTGCCCGTGCGGTCGGTCCCGGCGCCCTAGGCAGCCCAGGCGGAATCCACCACCCGATTGCGGTGCTGGATGATGACCGGGCGGTTGTGATGGCGCATGCTGGCCTCGGCCAACGGCAGCGCCGTCGAGCAGAAGGCGCATTCGGCGGAAACACGGCCGATCAGCCACTGCGTCCGGCCGCACCCGGGGCAATGGTTCACCTCATGCTCGCGATAGACGACATGGTAGCCGCGAACCGCGGGATCATGGGCCATGCCCAAATCGCTCAACGTCGAGACTGAAGTCATAGGACGTTCCTTTCGGTAGCGATGAACGAGTGAAATCGGCTTGGGTTTCATGCATTTGGCCGTCAGAGCGCGCGAAGTCCCTCGGCGGGACGCACGTTCAATGCGGGAACGGCTGCGGCGAATGCGGCCAGCACGGCCAGCAGGATGGCGCCGATCGGGATCAGCGACAGGCTGGCCCAATCGGGGCTGAAAGGCATCTCGAACACTTGCGTGACGACCAGGTATGACGCGATTGCTCCGGCGCCGAAGGCCGCCAGCGCGACCGCACCCGACAGCAGAGCAAATTCGATCAGCTGGCTTTTCGCGACTTCGCCCCGCGTTGCGCCGACCAGCCGCAGCAGGACGATGTCCCGCGCACGCTGGCGGCGCGTAGCGACGACTGAACCGGCAAGCACGATCATCCCCATCAAGATGGCGAAAGCCGTGGCGATCCGGACGGCGCCGTCGATCGATTCAAGCAAGCTCTTTACCTCGGCGACGACGTCGGAGACCCGAATTGCACTGACCATCGGCAGATCCTGGGTTAGGCGGCGTTCGAGTGACCTGGTCGATCCTCCCGGGATAGGGGCGACCGTCGCCATCATGGTATAGGGCGCCGCTTCAAGCGATCCGGGTGCGAAGATGATCGCGAAGTTGAAACCGAAGCTTCGCCAGTCGATTTCGCGGAAGGAGGCGATCCGTGCCTCGATCGGCCGGCCGAGGATCGACACCGTCAGCCGATCGCCAATCTTCAGGCCAAGCGCGGTTGCGGCATCGACGTCGATGCTGACGAGTGGGGCTCCTTGATAATCCTTCGGCCACCACTGGCCACCGACGATGCGGTTGTCGGGCGGCAGGTCGCGCGCGAAGGTCAGGCCGCGGTCGCCGCGCAGGATCCAGGCACCCTCGGGAATATCCTTCATATCGGCGACGCGGACTCCGTTGACCGCCGTCACTGGGCCGCGCAGCGACGGCACCAGCCTGAGCTCGGAGCGGGGCGCTTCCAGCGCCGCCATCCGGCGGAAGCTCTGTTCCTCGGCGCGGGGGATGTCGACCAGGAACAGCGCCGGTGCGCGCTTCGGGATG
>DASTOV010000160.1:0-5278 GCA_035720125.1 Sphingomicrobium sp.
TTGGTGCACTGTCGGCCGGCGTCGCTGCCGTTGCGTTGCCGGGTTGCGCCCGCGCGCTGACCCAGGGAGCGGCGCCATCCAGTGAAGCGGATGTCGTCGCGCTGCTCGATTCGATCGGCGAAAACCTGCTGGCGGTGGCGCCCGAAAGTGCGACCAGCCTTGGTCTCGATACAGGCGTGCGCGCCGCCTACCGTGCCCGGCTTTCGGATCGCAGCCAGGCCGGCCAGGACAAGATTGCCTCAATTCTGCGTGCCGACCTCTCCCGCGCAGAAGCCGTCAACAGCGCCGCGCTGTCTCACTCCACCCGCACCAGCGTGGAGGTGGTGAAGTCGGCCTATCGTGTGGCGCTTGACGGCTTTGCCCAGCCATATGGCGACGTTGCGATCGGCGGCTGGCGCAATACGCCCTATGTCGTGATCCAGAATGTCGGCGCCTATCTTGACCTGCCGCGATTCCTCGACGCCGACCATCCGGTGCGCAACGCCGAGGACGCAGAAGCCTATCTTGCCCGTCTTGAAAGCTATCCCGTCCAGATGGAGGGCGAACTCGGCCGCATGAAGGCTGCCGCCGCGAGGGGACTCATCGCTCCGGCATTTCTGATCGACAAGGCGGTGGGCCAGATGACGATGAGCGTGAAAAGCGCGCGGGAAGGCGGCGGGCTGGTGGAGTCGCTTGAGCGGCGCACCAAGGAGATTCCCGGCAACTGGGCGGACCGGGCGCGAACCGTTGCCCGCGACAAGGTCGCCCCGGCGCTCGAGCGCCAGCTGGCCGAGCTTCAGGCGCAACGCCCCAAGGCGACCATGGATGCCGGCATGTGGGCCCGACCCGGCGGGCCGGAATTCTACAGCTGGGCGCTGCGTGCTTCGACTACCACGACCATGACGCCCGACGAGATCCACCAGATGGGCCTCGACCAGGTGGCCGAGCTCCACGGTCAAATGGACGTGATCCTCAAAAGCCTTGGCTACACACAAGGCACGGTGGGCGCACGCATGACCGCGCTGTCGGACGATCCGCGATACAAGTTCGCAGAAGGCGATCCCGGGCGCGCCGAGATCATGGCCTTTATCCAGGAGCGGCTGAAAATCATCCGCGCCCAGCTACCCCGTGCCTTCCGCACGCTGGTTCGCGGCAATCTGGAAGTGAAGCGGCTCCCGCCCGAGGAAGAGCCCGGCGCGCCGGGCGCCTATGGCGGCGCCGGATCGATCGACGGATCCATCCCGGGCAAGTTTTGGATCAATCTGCGCACCACCGACCTGCATCGCAAATATGACCTGCCCGACCTCACCCATCACGAAGCGATCCCGGGCCATGTATGGCAGGGCGAATATTCGAACCAGCTGCCGCTGATCCGCACCATGCTGGCGTTTAACGCCTATTCCGAAGGCTGGGCGCTTTATGCCGAGCAATTGGCCGACGAGCTGGGAGTATACGACGATTTCGTCGTCGGCCGCCTCGGCTATCTCCAGAGCCTCGCCTTCCGGGCCATCCGGCTGGTGGTCGACACCGGCCTCCACCACAAGCGCTGGACCCGCGAGCAGGGTGTCCGCTACTTCGTCGAGAAGAACGGATCCAAGCCCGAAGAAGTCGCAAGCGAGGTCGACCGCTATTGCAGCTGGGCCGGCCAGGCCTGCGGCTACAAGATCGGGCACACGGAGATCGTTCGACAGCGCGCCCGCGCCCAAGTGGCGTTAGGGGCGCGTTACGACCTGCGCGATTTCAACGATACGGTGGTCAAGGGCGGCAACGTCCCGCTCGACGTACTGGCCAGGAATGTCGACGAATATATCGCCCGTGATGGCCGGCCCTAGAAAGGGAAATAGGCCTGGATGGCTATCACCCCGACGACCCAGGTAATGAGGTTGAGTGGAATGCCGACCTTCACGAAGTCCATATAGCTGTAGCCGCCCATCTGGTAGACGATGACGTTGGTCTGGTAGCCGAACGGCGTTGCAAATGCGGCGCTGCCCGCGATCATGACGGCTACGAGAAACGGACGCGGACTGACTGCGAATGCGTCGGCAATCGAGACCGCAACCGGCGTGAACAGAACCGCAACGGTCGCGTTGGAAAGTATCTCTGTCGCAAACAGGGTCACGCCGTAAAGAATGACCAGGGCAAGGAGCGGGCTCATGTCGTCGATCGTCATGAGCAACGATCCCGTCGCAGCTCCGGCCAATCCGGTCTCATCCAGGGCGATGCCTAGCACCACCATCCCGGCGATCAGCATGAGCACTTCCGGCCTTAAGCCGTGGTAGGCCTCGTCAGCCGTAATCACTCTCAGAAGGATGAGGGAAACGGCGCCAGCAAAGGCGCAGGCCGCAATTGGAGCAACGTTCAGGGCTGCCGCGGCCACTACAGCGACGAAGATCGACGCGGAGGCAATCGCCGGCCAGACGCGAAGTTCAACTTCCTTGGCGAATGGTTCGGCATGCCCAACCAAACCACCGGCCAAGGCGGGTGAACGAAAGGGCTCGACAGCAGAAGCTTCCTCCCCTTGGCTGTCCGGTGCAGCATTGATCAGCCTGCCACCGAACAGCAACAGGTACAGGCCGCCAGCAACCGCGACCGAAAGGCCAACCGGCGTGATCTCAAAAATCGAAAATCTCGGTTGGCCCGCGACCGAGGCCATGTCGTTGACCAGCAGGTTGGTCGACGTTCCAATCAGGGTGCAGCAACCGCCCAGAACCGAGGCATAGGAGAGAGGAATCAGATAAGCCTTGGCCGATTTGTTGAGCGACCTTGCTACATCGCGAACGACCGGCGCGCTCAGCACGACGATCGGAGTATTGTTGAGGAATGCCGATGCCGCACCGGAAAGGCCAATCATGACCCAGAGGCCGGCCACGCCGATTCGCTTGCACAAGACCACGACCTTGCGGATCGCGGTGTCGAGCAGGCCCGAAAGCTCCATTGCGTAAGCAATCACGAACAGGGAGGCGAGCGCGACAATCGCCGGACTGGCAAATGCGCTTTGGACCTCGATCGGTCTCACCACTCCTGTCATGAGAAGTACAGCCGCGCCTGTCAGTGCGACCACGTCCGCGCGGACCTTGTCCCAGATGAGTGCCGCGATCACCGCCGCCAGGACGAGCAAGGTGATATATTGACTCGCGGTCATTGCTCCTTTTGGCCGCCCTGACCGAGCACGTGCAAGTCACGACTTGCGATTGTGTGACCGACCTGTGCTATCGAACGAGCAATGCGTAACAAGTTGAAAGCGCAATTGTCGGGTACGGCGGCAGCCGTACTCCTTGCGGTAGCCCTGCCGGCATGCGGCCCCCGGCAAGAACAACCGCCGGCAACCGACAGGCCGGTGGCAGAAAATGCGCCCCGGCCGCCCTTGCCCATCGTGGAGCCGCCGATCAACCGAACCCGAATGCTGCTTGCCGTGGCCCGGGCGGCAAGTTCGCATGCTTTGGGTGCAGACGACGACGAGGCGCAGCGGACGCTCGATGGCAAGCAGTTTGAGATCCGGCTGCGGTTCGGCTGCGACGGCCAGGGCCCGGTAACCGAAGGCCATGGCTGGAGCGTCGATCCCGACGGCCGGACTTTAAGGCTGCGGGTCGTTCCCAACCTTTCGCTGGACGACGAGCCAGTAGCTTCCGTTTCCGCTGAAGCGATTGAAGCAGCCGAGGGTTTCTGGCTGTCCCGGCCCTGGCTTCTATACGCCGCGTGCCCGGCAACTCCCGAAGCGTTGGAATCAGCTGCGACTGAAGCGAAACCGGAGACGTCGAAGGACGACGCGCAAGCCAAGCCGCCTACCGGGACGTCCCGTTTGGCGGCTCAGCGTATCGGGATCGCTCAGTTCTTTACGTCCGAAGATCCTCGCACTCTACGGCGGATGAATCGGCCGTTCGAAGCGGTCAAGCCGTTAAAGGAAGGAGAGGTTGTCGGCCGGCAGGGATTCAACCTCGTCCTGTCAGGCAGGCTGCGCTCCCGCGGGGACGGCAGGGTGATCCTGTGCGTTGGCAGCGGTCGCGACCGAGCGCCGGACTGCGTTGTTTCGGCGCGCATCGACCGCGTTTGGATCGAACGACCTGAGGACCGGGCCGTGATGGCGGAATGGGGCACTTGAACGCAAGGGGCAGGCCGGCTGCGACTGGAAAGCCAATTCGCGACCCTCTGCTTCATTTTGTCGTCAGCCCGGCGACCGGCCCAAAATTCGGCCCGACGAGCACCTCGTCGACAGGAAAATCAACCGTTACGGCATGACCACCAGATCCGGCTCGACCCACCCGCGCCGCGCCTCGACGCTCATCAGGCGCTCTTTCGACCAGAAACGGAGCGGCCAGTCGCGGCGACCCATCGGCGCCATCAGCAGCTCGTTGACCAAGGCGTCGATCGGACGAGAGAGGTCCGCATCTTCGAGGAACAGGCGAATGCCGCGCAGATAAGCGTGGGTGATGGTGTCGTGATATCCCTCTGTATCGGTGTTCCTGCCGCCAACGCTCTCATTGTAGCGCGAGATGATGCCTCGAAGCTCGACATCGAGATCAATCTCAGGATGCCGCAGGAGGAGCCAGGTCGTCGCGGCAAGATGGGCCTCATGAGTCCATTCCTCGCGCGGCACCGTGCGCGCCAGCAGGCCCTCACCGACATAAGCGACGGCCTCTTCGGACAAGAAATGGCGCACTGGAAATTCGGTCATTGCAATTCTCCTCGCCATCGCGAGGAGCAAAAGTAACGAAGCAACCCACCCGGATGGGTGGATTGCTTCGCCAGGCTCGCAATGACGTAAACTAGTGAATGTCAGGCAGCAGCGGAGACTTTCGGCCCCGATTGTCGCACGCCCTCGTCGACATGGTCGGCGAACTCGGCAAAGTTCTCGATGAACAAGTCGACGAGCCTTGCCGCCGTGCGGTCATAATCTTCCTTGTCGGCCCAGGTCAAACGTGGATCGAGGATCGAATTGTCGACCCCTGGCACGGCGATCGGCACGTCGAAGCCGAAGTTCGGATCCTTGCGGAACTCAACACCTTTCAGGCTGCCGTCGAGCGCAGCATTCAGCAGCGCACGGGTCTCCTTGATCGGCATGCGCTTGCCGATGCCATATTTGCCGCCGGTCCAGCCGGTATTGACCAGCCAGCAGTCGACATGACCCTTGGCAATCCGTTCCTTCAGCAAGTTGCCGTAAACCGACGGGTGACGCGGCATGAACGGCGCGCCGAAGCAGGTCGAAAAGGTTGCTTCCGGCTCCGTTACGCCGATCTCGGTACCGGCCACCTTGGCAGTATATCCAGACAGGAAGTGGTACATCGCCTGGTCGGGTGTCAGC
>DASTOV010000161.1:0-12561 GCA_035720125.1 Sphingomicrobium sp.
GATTGCTGTGCAATCGTTTTGCCGCACCCGGTAGCTCAAGCTCAGTCGTCCGACTTGCCGAGAATGCGGCCTGTCTTGGGATCGACATCGACCCAGATGACCTTGCCGCGGTCCATGAACTTCATGCGCAGGTTGGGTCCGCGCAGTTCCGGGCCGAGATAGTCGGCGCCGCCCATATGCGGGATCACCCGCCGCTCGATCTGCGGCAGCGGCATCGACCGGCCTTCCTGCGTTGCACGGAAAGCGCGATCCTGGTCGCGCGGTCGGTCGTTCCAGGCCAGGCGAACCTGATCCGAAGGGCGGGCGAGCGCCGGCGCTGCGGCCGCGACACTGGCGGCGCAAAGCGACAGGAAAAGGGTACGATACAGGCTCATGGGCGTAACTTTCGTTGCCCTGACTAAGCAAGAACCATTGAACAAGCTATGAATGCCCCTGTTGCGTGCCGTTCAGCATTGGCCGGCGACCCCGCTCCGCCGTGCCCCCGGCATGCCCGCCCGGTTACCCCCGTGACGATGCAGGGAAGCTACGCCGGACCTTTATCGCTTCAGGCCACAGCCTGACGCGTGAATCAAGGTCCTTACCTTGTTGAGAGCCTGATTCACGCGAACCGTGGAAACCAAAGGCTTCCACAGGTCGCGATCAGGCTCTACCGCCCGCGCGATGGCACCCCCAATTTTGTCCTATGAAGACCTTGGCCTGATCCAGGGCGAAGGCTGGCTGTTCCAGGGTCTCGACATTTTTGTCGGACCCAGGGACAGGCTGGCTTTGATCGGCCGCAACGGTGCCGGCAAGACCACACTTTTAAAGTGCCTGGCCGGGCTGATCGACACCGATAAGGGCACGCGCAAGATCGTGCCCGGCACCAAGGTCGTGCTGCTGGAACAGGACCCGGACATGCGCGGCCATTTGACCCTCGAGGACTGGGTGCAGGCCGGCCGCGACCCCCCAGCCGCCCATGAGGCGGCGGCGATCGCGCACCAGATCGGGATCGACCTCGCCCGAGAAGTAGCGACGGCGAGCGGTGGCGAGCGGCGCCGTGCGGCGATCGTCCGGGCCCTGGCGCAGGGGCCGGACGTGCTGCTGCTCGACGAGCCGACCAACCATCTCGACCTCGGCGCGATCGACTGGCTCGAGGATTGGCTGAACCGCTTCAAGGGCGCCTTCATCGTCATCAGCCACGACCGCACCTTCCTCAATCGCCTGACCAAGAGCTGCCTGTGGCTGGATCGCGGAACGATGCGTCGCGCCGAAATCGGCTTCGGCGGGTTCGAGGCCTGGACGGAGCAGGTTTACGCCGAGGAGCAGCGCGCGGCGGAAAAGCTGGACGCCAAGCTGGCGATCGAATTGCATTGGCTGCAGCGCGGCGTCACCGCGCGCCGCCGGCGCAACCAGGGGCGGCTGGCGAAACTGAATGAAATGCGGACGCAGCGGGCGGCGATGCTGGGGCCCACGGGTGGCGCGAAGCTCGGCCTTGCCAAGGACGATGTGAAGACCAAGACGGTGATCGACGCCGAGCATGTGTCGAAGTCGTTCGATGACCGACCCATCATCCGCGATTTCACCCTGCGCATCCAGCGCGGGGACCGGATCGGCCTGGTTGGTGCCAACGGCACCGGCAAGACCACGCTGCTGAAGCTGCTGACCGGCGAACTGAAGCCCGATATCGGCACGGTGACGCAAGCCAAGACGCTGAGCGGCATCGTCATCGACCAGCAGCGCAAGCTGATGGCGCCGGACAAGCGGGTGCGCGACGTGCTGGCCGAAGGCGGCGACTGGATCGATGTCCGCGGCCACAAGAAGCACATCAAGGGCTATCTGAAGGAATATCTGTTCGATCCGTCGTTGACCGAGGCCCCGATCGGATCATTGTCGGGAGGCGAGAGGTCGCGATTGCTGTTGGCACGTGAATTCGCGCGCGCATCGAACCTGCTGGTGCTGGACGAGCCGACCAACGACCTGGACCTCGAAACGCTCGATCTGTTGCAGGAAGTGATCGCCGACTATGACGGCACGGTGCTGATCGTCAGCCACGACCGCGACTTCCTCGACAAGACCGTAACCGTCACCCTGGGCCTGGACGGGTCCGGCAAGGTCGACATCGTTGCCGGCGGTTACGAGGATTGGGTCAGGAAACGGTATGAGGTTCGGCATCCCCTCTCCCTCAGGGGAGGGGCGGACTCAGCGAAGCTGAGCCGGGGTGGGGGTGACGCGAAGCCTGCGACGCTCGAGGGCCCCACCGCTCAATCCCCTCCCCTGAAGGGGAGGGGAAAGCTCTCCTACAAGGACCAGCGCGACCTCGACCGCCTGCCGGCCGAAATCGAGCGGCTGGAGGCATCGATCGCCGCCGATGAAGAAGCCCTGCACGATCCCGACCTTTTCACCCGCGACCCGAAGCGCTTCACCGAGCTTACCGAACGCATCGCCCGGCACCGCGCGGAGATCGAGGCGGCGGAACTTCGCTGGCTGGAGGTTGCCGAGATGGCGGAGAAGCTAGGCGCTTAACCGATACTGCTTCATCAAATCGTAAAGCGTCGGGCGGCTGATACCGAGCAGCTTGGCGGCGCCGCTGATATTATTCTCGGTGCGGATGAGCGCCTGGCGGATCGCGCGGCGGTCGGCGATCTCTCGGGCGGCGCGGAGATTGACCGGCGGCGGATCGGACTCACTCCCCGCTGCGCGCGGCAGGTCGAGGTCGGCGGCCGTGACCAGCTTGCCGTCGGCCATGATCACCGCCCGCTTGATGCGGTTTTCCAGCTCGCGCACGTTGCCCGGCCAGGGATGGGCGTCGATCGCGTCCGCCGCGTCGGGCGACAGGCCCTGGATCCTCGGGTTCATCTCCCTGGCAAAACGAGCGACGAAATGGCGGGCGAGCAGGACGGCGTCGCCGGCACGCTCGCCGAGGCTGGGGATGGTGACCACGATCTCGGCGAGGCGATAGTAGAGGTCGTCGCGGAAGCGGCCCCCGGCGATCATTGCTTCAAGATCCTGGTGGGTGGCGCAGACGATCCGCGTGTCCACCGGGATCGGAGCGCGGCCGCCGATCCGCTCGATCACCCGTTCCTGGAGGAAGCGCAGCAGCTTTACCTGCAGCGGCAGCGGGATGTCGCCGACCTCGTCAAGGAACAGCGTGCCTCCCTGGGCCAGCTCGATCTTGCCGGGAGTGGTCTTGACGGCGCCGGTGAAGGCTCCGCGCTCGTAGCCGAACAGCTCGGCCTCCAGCAGGTTCTCGGGGATCGCGGCGCAGTTGATCGCGACGAACTCGCCCTTGGCGCGAGGCGAACTTTCATGGACCCCGCGGGCCAGCAGCTCCTTGCCGGTGCCGCTCGCGCCCAGCAGCATGACCGAAACGTCTGCGCCGGCCACGCGCTCGACCGTCCGGACGACCTTGATCATTTCGGGACTGCCGGTGAGCAGCGAGCCGATGGCGGTGCCGCCTCCTCCCGACATCTCCAGGCGCCGGTTCTCGGCTTCGATTTCCTGCAGGTGGAAGGCGCGCCCGACGATCAGGCCCAGTTCGTCGATGTCGACCGGCTTCCGGTAGAAGTCATAGGCGCCGAGCGAGATTGCCTTGAGCGCGCTTTCCCGCGCCCCATGGCCGGAGGCGACGATGACCTTGGTATGGGGCTTGAGGCTGAGGATCTCGGTCAGGGTCGCAAAGCCTTCGGTGGTGCCATCCGGGTCGGGCGGCAGGCCGAGGTCCAGCGTTACCACCGCCGGCTCGTGCAGGCGCACCATTTCGATCGCCTGGGCACGGTCGGTCGCGCTCACTACGCGATAGCCCTCATAGGCCCACTTCAACTGGCGCTGCAGCCCCTCGTCATCCTCGACGATCAGCAATACCGGAAGTTCGTCCTGGTCGCTCATGCCCATTTCCGCTTGGCTTCAGGCGCCGCTTCGGCGGCTGGGAGAATGATGGTGAAGAGGCTGCCCTCGCCAGGCTTGCTCTCGACGGTCAGCCGGCCGCCCATGGCGGAGACGATGCTCTTGGCCTCGAACGCCCCGACGCCGAAGCCGCCTTTCTTGGTCGAGGCGAACGGCTGGAACAGCCTGGTCCGCACAAAATCCGCATCCATGCCGGTCCCGCAATCGGAAATGGCAATCGTGACGTGACCATTCTGTACGCCCATGCGCACGCTGACGGGCTGGTGGGGTGTGCTGGCATCGACCGCGTTCTGGACCAGGTGACCGATCGCCTGCTCGAGCATCAGGGGGTCGGCCATCACCCACAGGCTGCCGTCGCCCAGCAGTTGCACGTCATGGTCGCCGCGCTTGGCCGTGATGGCCGAGGCGACCAGTGAGCGGATCGGTGTCGGCTCGAGCTTGGCCGGGCGCTGGTCAGGGGTCGGGGCGAGACGGGTCAAAAGCTCATTCATCTTGCCGACCGACCCTTTCAAGGTCGCAACCATGTCGGCCCGGAAATCGGCATTATCCGCATGCCGCTCCGCGTTCCGCGTCAGCAAGGACAGTTGGCTTACCAGATTCTTGACGTCGTGGATGATGAAAGCGAAACGGCGGTTGAAATCCTCGAAGCGCTGCGAATTCATCAGATTCTGCTGGGCATGGGCTTCAGCCAGCGAAGAGGCCGCCTGTCGGCCTGCGGTGCGCAGCAGGTCGAAGTCTTCCCAGTCTAGAGGCCGCCGGTAATCCGGTGCGGCGAGCAGGACCAGGCCGACGAGCCGGTCGTCATGGATCAGCGGGACGCCGGTCCATGCCTGCTCCTCGCCCAGTAGCGGGGCAGGAATGTCCAATTCCCTGTCGCGCGCGTCGGCCCAGCCACCGCCGAGTGCGTCGAAATCGATGATCCGTCCCTCGGCACCGACCGAAAGCCAGAAGGACAGTGCCTCCACGCTGGGAATGGCCGCGCCCGGATTGGTGCTTCCCGACCAGTTCCAGGCGGCTGCCGGTTCGATCGTGCCATGTTCGTCGGCTACCAGCAGCAGTCCGCCCGGCGCGTCCAATATGTCGGCGAACGCCTTGATGACGCGCTGGCCGAGCGGCGGGGCCTTGGGCCCGGTTGCGCCGATGGTTTCCGTAAAGCGCAGCCACTCGGTCCGGTAATCGTAGCGATGCTCGAACAGGTGCTTGGCAATCTTGACCTTTGCCCAGCCGCGCGCCCTGCTGGAGGGAAGCAGGACAATGGCCGCGATCGTCATGGCCGCCAGGAGGGCGATCAGCAGCGCCCGGGTCCAGTCG
This sequence comes from Sphingomicrobium sp., assembly GCA_035720125.1. Taxonomy (GTDB): domain Bacteria; phylum Pseudomonadota; class Alphaproteobacteria; order Sphingomonadales; family Sphingomonadaceae; genus Sphingomicrobium. The sequence goes on from DASTOV010000161.1 coordinate 5,194, forward strand.
ACGCCGGAATCGCGCAAGGCAGTGACCAGCACGGCCATCACGGCCAGGTAGGCGGCGATGGCCAGCATCGACAGGCTCTGGAACGTGGCCGCACGCGACAGGCGGATCCGCCAGCGGTCTCCATGATCTCCCCCGATGGCGAACAGCGGAGCGGCAATCACCAACACCAGTCCGCGCCAATCGAACAGCCCCTGCGCCGAGCCTGGGTCGAAATAGGCGATCGTGTAGAGGTTGAGATCGTAGGCCCACATTCCGGCCAGCGCCATCATGGCAAGCCGGATGGTTCCGCGGCTCGACGGTGCGGCCTGGCCATAAAGATTATGAACCAGTACCAGCGCGCCCGCCGCCGCCGTCAGGCGAAGGATCAGCGCGGTGACGACCAGCGCATGGCCGGGGCTGATGCTGTCGGTGTTCACCACCAGCGGCAGCGCGTCGACCATCAGCTGCAGGCCAAGCACGGCGGCGACCGCGGCATAGACTGGCTTCACGCCGCGCTGCTCGTCGCTGCTATCGATCCCGGCCAGCCGGTACAGCACGCCGACCCACACGAGGTTCCTCGCCGTTTCCGAGTAGGCGGCAAGCATGGTGGTTGGCGCCATCGCGGTAGTCCACGCCCAGCAACCCGTGAGTGCGAAGGCTGCCAACAGCATCCGCTGCTCGCTTTCGCCCAGGCCCCGCCGCAGTTCCCACAAGGTCAGCGAGGCGAACAGGGCAGCAGCAAGCGCGTGCGTCCAGAAGGCAATCAGCGCCTGCATCCGGCCCTCACTGTCAAATCCACCGACATGCGCAAAGGTGTCGCAAAATTTTACAAAGGAATGGTGAACAAAAGCGGGGCTGGCCTTTCCCGCCAAACTTCGCTCAAGATGAATCCATGAGCGGCGAGCAGAACGAGCGGCCGATCCGTCCGGTGATCCTGGCGGGAGGCGCAGGGACGCGGCTTTGGCCGCTGTCGACCGTTTCGCGCCCCAAGCACCTTCTTCCCCTGCTTGGCGAACGAAGCCTGTTCGAGCAGACGCTCGATCGTTTCGACGAGCAATTCGCGAAACCGATCATTGTCGCCAACATGGCCCAGGAGGCCGAGCTGCGCGCCATTGCCACCGACGTGGCGGCCATCGTCCTGGAGCCGTGCAAGCGGGACAGCGCGGCAGCCATCGCGCTGGCCGCTGCCGGTGCACCGGATGACGAGTTGCTCCTGGTCTGCCCGAGCGATCATCATATTGGCGACATCGCGGCCTTTCACAGAGCCATCTGCGCCGCGAGGGAGGCAGCGGAGGATGGACGCATCGTCACGTTCGGCATCGAGCCGGATTATCCTGCCACCGGTTTCGGCTATATTGCCGCCGTGCAGGGAGAGGCGGCGGTCCGTCCCGTCGATCGCTTCGTCGAAAAACCCGATGCCGAGCGCGCCCGGCAAATGCTTGAGGCCGGTGGCTATTTTTGGAATGCCGGAATCTTCCTCGCTTCGGCCAGGACCTGGCGTCAGGAGTTGCAGCAGTACGCACCGGCGATCCTCGCCGCGGCCCGAGAGGCGGTCGAAAAGGCCAAGCGCGACGGCGTGGTGACCAGGATCGACGAGGCGGCATTCGCCCGGTCGCCAGCGAAATCGATCGACTATGCGGTGATGGAACAATCCGACCGGGTTTCGGTCGTTCCGGTATCGATGGGCTGGTCGGATATCGGCAGCTGGCAGGCGCTGTTGGAGGCATCCGACAAGGACGTAGGCGGCAATGCCCTGTCGGCCGACGTCCTGGCGCTTGACTGCAGAAACACGTTCGTGCGGTCAAGCGGCCCCAAGGTCGCCGCGATCGGCGTCGAAGGCCTGGTGATCGTTGCCACGCCCGAAGCGGTACTGGTCATGCGCCGCGAAGAGGCGCAACGCGTACGCGAAGCAGCCGAGTGGTTCGAGAGCGATGCAAAAAACTAGCACAGATTATAAATTGTGATTATATAATTTGCTGTTCGAGGGGTGAGCGCGGGGGCTGCTCACTTCTCATTTCATTTTTGGCCCGCCAGAAATTCATCGGCTCGAATTGCCAGCTCGGTCCGGTTGCCGACACCCAGCTTCTCGAAAATGGCATGAAGATAGGCTTTGACCGTCCCCTCGGTCACGCCGAGTTGCTGGGCAATCTCGCGGTTTCTGAGGCCCTTGCGGACAAATCCGATCAATTGTCGCTCGCGCGGGGCGAGCGGCGGCCTGGGGTGGCTGGCCGTCGCCGCCAGCTGCCTGCTGCGCCTGGCGAGCTCGGGGTCGATCCACATGCGGCCGGCCTTCACACTGTCGAGGCATTCGAGCAGATAGGCGGGGTCCGAATTCTTGAGGACGATGCCGCGCACCTTGAGCGCCTTGGCCTCGACCAGCTCCGCGTCGTCAATGCCGGCGGTCAGCAGGATGACGCGCAGGGATGAATTGGACGCACGCAGCCGCCGCAAGACATCGAGGCCGCTGCCGCCCGGCATTTGGACGTCGAGCAACAGCATGTCCGGCTGCAGCCGGTCGATTTCTTCCAGCGTCGCCTGCCCCGTCCCTGCAATACCGACCACTTCATAGTCGGTGTCCCGCAACAACACGTCGATCGCCGCGCGGATCATCGGGTGATCGTCGGCAAGCAGGATCCGCATCAGTGGCCAACATCTTCAAGGGGCAGGGAGATCGACAATTTGGTGACCCCCATGCCGCGAGCCAGATCGAGCGCTCCGCCCGCCTGCTCGACCCGGTCCTTCAGGGATGCGGGCATTTCCAGCCTTCCGCCCCTCGCGCGAAATTCTGCGCCGTCGTTGATGATCTCAAGCTTGAGCTCGTCGGTCCGCGCGGCTGCTTCGACCGTTACCGACTTGGCCGCTGCATGGCGTACAGCATTTGCGACGGCCTCTCGCATCAGCTGGTGCGCATCGAGCCTGACCCTGGTCGGAATCATCAGGTCGGCCGGCTTCGCCTGGAACTCGCACCGCACGTCCCACTGGCGGGAAAGGTGAGCCGCCAACGCCTGGAGGTCCCTGGCGAGGTCGTTGAACGCGGTCAGCGGCCCGCTTCTGAGCGACGTGATGAAAGATCGCAGCTCGCGTTGCTCCTGAAGCATGAGCTGCTTCAATTCGTTCAGGTCGGAGTCGACGTCGCGTCCCGCCGCATGCGATCGCTTCATCGCTTCCAGCCGGAACGCTGCTCCGGCAAGGAACTGGACGACACTGTCGTGCAGGTCACGGGCCAGGGTCAGCCGGGAACGGGCTTCGGCATTTTCCTCCGCGGTCCTGAGCAGCCGGTGGCGCTGGATATGCGAAGCGGTCGCGTCCCCGATCTGAAGCCCGGCATCGAGATGGTCGCTCGACAGGCTGCGGACGCGCTCCAGGAACATGATGCCGTCACCGTCATCCGATCGGAGCGGTATCGCCAGGCCTTCGTTGAGCCCGAGGTCGCTGGCGGTTTCGCCCGGAATTCGGTCGAATGGATGGAAGGCAACCAGGTTGCGCTCCGCATCTCGCCTCAGGGCGCGATGTTTCGGCAGGTCGTAGAGGAAGGGCGCTCCGCCAAGGGCATCTCCCAGATCCGACTGGGCAGCTTCCATCTCAGTCACCGCATGATCGTCGATGGCCATGCCCGCAAAGCGCTCGCGCCCCTTGTCGCGCCAAAGGATCACCGCCCGACCCGACTGCAGCGTGGTCTGCGCGGCGCGCAAGCCGCCTTCCAGGGGAGATTCGTCGAGCGCCGGCTGCGCATCCAGCTCCCGTTCAGCGGCAAGAGCCATGCGAGGCCATTGGCGACTGGCACCGAACCAGATCAGGATCAGCGACAGGATGACAAGATGGCCGGCCCTGATGACGAAGCGATCAGGCTCGAAATCGTCACCGGGCGTAAGGTCCACCAGGCCGGCGAATGTGAACAGCAGCACCAGCAGAACGGCCGTCAGCATCGTCGCGCGCCAGCCCCAGCGGATTGCCGCGGACAACATGACGAACATGAAGAAGGCAAAATAGGGGCTGACATGAGCGTCGGTGAGCAAGACCAGCAGCGTGAAGGTCAGGATGTCCACGGCATGAGCTGGCCCCGCAAGCCGGGCGTCGAACCACCAGCCGGTCCAGGTGAGCAAGGTGATGGCGGCGGCGAAGACTATATATGCTGCCAGCAACCCATAGGTCGCCGACGGCGCGTGGACGGGCAGTTCGGAATCCAGCCAAATGGCGAACAGGAAAAGCGTCGCCAGCAAGAGGCGACCGACCGCGATGACCCGCCCTGATGAATGTTGAAACCCCGTCCCCACGTTGCATTGCATAACTGATCCTGGCGGCAAGGCACAGCGCGGATGACCCGTTCCGGGACGATGTGTTCGCGCAACATTATCTTTCGGTAACTACCGCGCCGCCTGCCAACTGATATGGCTTGCAAGTCCAAGTCCCCTGGGGAGCGCTGGCAGCCCGTCGCGCTCCCCTCTGCTTTATCGCGCGGGAGAGCGGTGGGGCGGGGGCAGGATAGGGGAGGGTCGACAAAGCCCCCGATTTGCCGTCCCTCTCCATTCCTGTGGAGGATGCGCCGTTTTACGGCGAGACGGTGCCAACCCACGGCTGCCGGAACTAGCCTTCAATCGGGCCTGCGCTACTCTCATGCTCCTGGCAGGGAGAATCACATCATGGGTTGGCTGATTGGCCGAACCGCGGCCATGTCCGATCCGGAGGGCGCAAGGCGCAAGGCGCTGGAAAAGCTGCAGGGCATCGCGGAGATGGACGACCCGGAGGCCAGCGTCGTCCCGATCCTGATCGATGCGATCCTGCTGGTGGAATCATATCGCGGCGCGCGGCACCAGATCACGTTCCTTGACGACCTGACCGTCAGCGTCGATGCGCTGCTGCGCGAACTGACGATCGTGGAAAAGTCGAAACTCTGGGCGGCGGAATAGTTACTAATCCGGCAGCCTCCCCGTAATTTGCCTTACTCGACGGTTGGCTTGGTACGGGCTAATGATCCGGTGATGCGCTTATCACAGGGGGCGTTAGATGTCGGCAGACACCGAAGACCTGATGCCAGCTGCGTCGAAGATTCCGTCTGACAGGCAGCGGCTTTTCCTCCTCTATTTTGTTGGGGCCCTGGTCGATCTCGTCGTCCTCGGCCTGTTCGACGAATATTCGGACAAGGTCTTCGTCGACAGCTTCACGACCATGCTGCTCGCCTCGGTCGTCCTGCAGTTCCTGCTGAAGGCGACGATCGCCGTTGAACATAAGGTTGCCGCCTACTTCAAATCGAAGCCCGGCGGGTTCATGAGGTTCATGCGCTTCTTCTGCGCCTGGCTGGTCCTGTTCGGATCGAAATTCGTGATCCTGGAGGCACTGGCGCTGGCATTTGGCGAAAGCGTGAAATTCGCGGGCGTCCTGCACGGGATCGTGTGGCTGATCATCGTCGTCGTCACCATGGTGATCGCCGAAGAGATTGTGGTGCGGATCTACCGCAAGCTCGCCTAGCTTTTCTTCAACACGTCCAGCGCCGCCAGGGTCATCGCCTCGGTCGCGGTGGAAATGACAGCCTCCGCGTCGGGCGCCCAGAAGGGGCTGTGCAGCGATGGCAGCTTCTGCTGGTCACCGCCGGCCGCGTCCCAGGCCGGCCTGGGGGTTCCGCCGACCCAGAAGATCAGGCTTTCGATCGACTTGTCGGCCAGCCAGAACCGGCTGAAATCCTCGCCGCCCATTACCGCCGGCGTCCTGATGACCCGCCCCTCGCCGAAATGGCCGGTGAACAGCTCCAGCGCGCGGGCGCTGATCTTCTCGGTGTTGAAGGTCGAGGGCGTGTACATTTCCTCGCGGATCGTGACCACCGGCATCTTGTCGTCGGGCATTCCCGCCGCGATCGCCTCGCCGCGGGCGATGCGCTTGATCCCGTCGAGCAGCAGCTTGCGGACCTCGGGAGTATAGCTGCGCACCGTCAGTTGCAGCTTTGCCTCGTCCGAAATGATGTTGTGCTTTGCTCCGGCCTGGAAGCTGCCGACCGTGACCACGGCCGGATTGGCCGGGTCATTCTCGCGGCTGACCAGCGTTTGCAGCGTCGTAACGATCCGGCTGGCAAGGACGATCGGATCCCTGGTCGTCTGCGGATAGGCGCCGTGCCCGCCGACGCCCTTCACGCTGATGTCGACGCTGTCGACGTTGGCCAGCGCATAGCCCGGCGTGATGCCGATCACGCCGGCGGGCAGCGCCGCGGCGTCATGAAATGCGATCACCGTCGAAGGCTTCGGGAAGCGGCTGTAGAGCCCATCGTCCAGCATCGCCTTGGCGCCTTCGCCGGTTTCCTCTCCCGGCTGGAGGATCATCACCAGCGTGCCCGACCATTGCTCCTTCATCGCCACCAGCCGCCGCGCCGCGCCGATGAAGGCGGTCATGTGCGTGTCATGGCCGCAGGCATGCATCACCCCGGTCTCGACGCCGGAGCGCGCCGTCGCGCGGACCTTGGAAGCGAAGGGCAGGCCGGTCTGCTCGACGACCGGCAGGCCGTCCATGTCGGCGCGGAGCATCAGAACCGGGCCGTCGCCATTCTTCAGGACCGAAACGACCCCGGTCTTGCCGACCTTCTCGGTGACGGTGAAGCCGAGCTTCTTCATTTCCGCGGCCAGCTTCGCCGGGCTGCGCACCTCCTGCATGCTGAGCTCCGGGTTGGCGTGGAGGTCGCGATAAAGTTCCATCAGCTGCGGCATGTCGGCGCCGATCGCTTCATTGAGCGTCGCGGCCGACGCCGGCACGGAAAGGGAGGTCGCAGCAAGCAGAAGCAGCACGTTACGGGTCATGGTCATTGCTCCGGGACTAGCTCGATCACGTCGAGCGTCGATTCAAAATGGGGGTAGGGCAGCACGATCCGCCAGCGATTGTCGCCGATCCGCTCGACCCAGCCGGCCAGGTCGCGCTCGGGGGCGCTGCCATACTTATAGGCCTGGGACTCGTCGCCCAGCACCAGCGTTCCAAGGAACACGCTGCGCAGCTGGTCGGCTGGATAGATCAGCCCGACGTGGCGCTGCGATCCGGTCAGCTTGGTGAAGCGCTGCGCCTTGCCATGCTCGATCCGGCAACGGAACGCAGGATAGCTGACATAGTCCAGCATCCCCTCGCTCTTTGCGCCGACCTTGACGACCCTGCAGCGATAGTCGCCATCGGGGATCGGCCCGCCCAACGCGGCATCGGGCTCCAGCAGCACGCCTTCCTGCGCGACGTCCGCGGCATGCCCTCCGGCATTCGCCTGAGCGAGTGCCTGGGTGAAGGCCGTGCGCCACTCGCGCAGCCGCATGCGATCGTCCGGCGTCGCGGCCTCCTGCCAGCTTTGTACCGGCGGCGTCGCCTGCGTCGTCGCGCAGGCGGCGATCGAAACGGCAGAAATTGCAGCCAGGATCCGCATCTGAAGAG
>DASTOV010000162.1:0-5480 GCA_035720125.1 Sphingomicrobium sp.
TGACCGCGGGATCGACATTTCTCCCGCGGCCGTCGATGCCAAGCTGATCGATCGGCGTCGGGGCGGCTATTGCTACGAGCAGAACGGACTGTTCGCACGCGTCCTAGGCGCGATCGGCTTCGAAGCCGAAGGGATGGCGGCCGGCGTGCGCTGGATGTTCGAACCCGGCACGCCCCAGACACCCCTCACCCATCGCGTGATTCGCGTGACGATCGATGGAGTGCCATGGCTCGCCGACGTCGGCTTCGGATCTTGCGTGCCAACGGCGCCGCTCAGGATGGACATTGCCGACCCGCAACCGACGCCGCACGAGACCTTTCGGATCGTGCCGATGGGTCCGCAGAAGCTCGTCCAGGCGCAAGTCGAGGACCGCTGGCAGCCGGTCTACAGCATTGCCGCCGATCCCTGGCTCGACAGCCATTACGAGCTCGCCAACTGGTACAGCTCGACCCATCCGGCATCGCACTTCCGGCACCGCCTGATCGTCACCCGGACGACGCCCGAGGCTCGCCACATCTTGGCGGAAGGGCGATTGACGATCCGCCGCCCCGATGGCACGTCGGAGCAGCGCTATCTCGACGCCGACGGGATCATGGAAGCGCTGGCCGAGAACTTCCTGCTGCCGGTCGAGCCGGAATGGCGACCGGTCGCGCAAGCCGCGGCGCGCAAGTCCGATGCGGAGCGCATGGCGGCCTGACAAGGAAAATGCGCCGGGATCCTTCGACCCCGGCGCACCCCGTTCCCCCGGAAGCGACTGGGTGGGCCATCTGGGGGATGGCCGTGACCCAGGAGCTCGTTGCGCTTTCGCTTAGTAGCCGCGCCAATAGGCAGTGCGGCGCTTGATATCGATGTCGCGGATCCGGCCGTCATAGCGCACTTCGCAATCGAAGCTCAGGTCGGCGCCGGCACCATAGCCGTAATTGCCGTAGCTGCGGCGGCCATAGCCCTCATATCCGCGATAGCCAGAACTGGCGACGCCCCACACCTTCAGGCCATAGCTCTTGCGCTCGACGCGCGTGATGCCCTGGACCCGTCCCCCCGCATAACCCTGGTTATAGCCATAGGGGTTGCCGTAGGCGCCGTATCCGCCGCCGTACGGGACATTGCCATAGCCGTAATAGCCGCCGCGGTAGCCGCCCAGTCGCGCTTCGACCGCGCGGGCGCACTGATCGATCGCCACATTCTGGTTGGCGTACTGGTTGTACCCGTAATTGCCGTACGGATAGCGGCCATAGCCAAGCACGCTGTTGACGATCGCGCCGACCACATTGTTGTTATTGTTATAGCCGTAGCCGTAACCCGGATAATATTGCGCAGCTGCCGGGGCGGCGAAGCCCACCAGCGCTGCCAGACCGGCTGCCCCGGTCAAAATCCTTTTCTTCGCCGACATGGCACTCTCCTACTCAATAGACACGCGGACCGAACTTGGCCCGACCATGGAACGCTTTCTATCGAGGCAGGGATGCACCGACGCTGAATGTCATCGATGCCTATTGTTCAGCTTGGTTAATGGCGAATGGCTGCTGTCAGCGGAGCTTGCGGATCGTTCCTTCGGACTGGCCGACCGTGATGCCCATCTTGCGAATCGTCACGGTGGTGGTCGCCGCCCTGCCTCCCGGCATCGGCGTCACCCATTGTTCAACCGATACATTGCCCTTCATCTTGAAGCGGAAGCGATAACGGCCGCCGACCTCGTCGATCGTCACCGGGCCTTTCGCTTCGGACATGGTACCGGTGAAGCGGCCCGGTTCGATCTCGCGGATATGCCAACGCCGGTCGTGCGGCGGCTTGCCCTCATCCTCGACGCGCTGGACCAGCAACAGCGAGCCATCCGGCTGGATATCGCCGCGGCCGATGCTGCGCGACTGGTACGGCTTCTTCATGATCAGCTTGATGGTGGCGATGCTTTCCGTCCTGCCCTCGAAAAAGCGCAGCGCATCGATTGTCTGCTCGGCCGTGCCGGGGCTGGAACTCATGGCCGCCATCACTGCGAACGCCAAGGGTGCTGCCACGAGATAGCTAGGCTTCATAGGCTGTCAGCGCATCCGATCATCGACGGACACCAACGCCCGCACCGCGGTCAGTTTCCAGCCGAAAGTTCGGCTTGTCCAGATTCGAGGCAGTTCACCCGGATCCGGGCTCATTCCTTGCGGCTGGTGGCGTCCTTCACCGACTGGTCATGCCCGCTCTTGTCGCTGAAGAAGGACAGGGCGAACAGGCCACAACCGAGCAGCACTGAAAAGAAGACGCCCAATATGGTGGCGACGACCAGGTGGAAATAAAGCTCCCCGGTCATCGCCAGATAGGCAATGGCCGCGGCTGCCATCAGCACGCCGATGACCGCGATCCAACGGACCATCCGCCAGAAATCGGCCTCGGCCCTCTTGCGCTGATTTTGCATGGAGGCGGATATGGGCATGGCAGTGCAACGATTCCAGCCGTCATTCGACGGATGGGCTGCGGACGGCGCGGCGTCGATGTGGTAAGGGCGGCAGGCCTGCCATCCGACATTGGGACGATCGGCAATTGGGAGCGGCAATATGCCCGAGTTCGTCATCGAAAAGGAGATCATCGGCCTGGGCGAGCTCAGTCCCTTTCAGCGGGACCAGGCGGTGCGCAGGTCCTGTTCGACCCTGCATGGCGTCACGCCCGACGTGGCCTGGGTGCGAAGCTACCTCACCGACAATAAATGCTATTGCGTCTTCACCGCGCCCAGCGAACAGGCGCTGCGCGAGCTGATCGCGCAGTGGGACCTGCCGCCGCCGATCAGCATCAGCCAGGTGCACGACATCATCGGTCCCGACGGCGCCGCCTGACAGGCTGCAACGAAAAAGGGCCGCGCCCTTCGGCGCAGCCCTCTCTCCCCCGCTCGATGCGGCGGCTAGGCTCAGGCTTCGATTTCCTCGTCGACGAGGACCGGACCCGAGTCCTGACCCTTGGCCGAGGTGTCGCGGTCGACGAACTCGATGATCGCCATGGCCGCGGAATCCGATGGGCGGATGCCGGCCTTGATCACGCGGGTGTAGCCGCCGTTGCGGTCGGCGTAGCGCGGGGCGATGGTGTCGAACAGCTTCACCAGCTGGGCATCGTCCATCATGCGCGCATGGGCCAGGCGTCGGTTCGACAGCCCGCCCTTCTTGGCCAGCGTGACCAGCTTTTCGACGTAGGGGCGCAGCTCCTTCGCCTTGGCCAGCGTGGTGGTGATCTGTTCGTGCTTGACGAGGGCGGCGGCCATGTTGCGGAACATTGCCGTGCGGTGGGCCGAGGTGCGCTGCAGCTTGCGGCCGGCGACGCGATGACGCATGTCTTCTTCTCCGTTCGTAAAGGGGCCGTGCGAGGTACCCCAGTCCAGGCGGACTTGGTTGGGAGCCGCCCTTTTTCCCCATGAAATGAAATGAGCGGAGCCGCGGGCCCCGCCGTCGCGCTGCCCTCAAGCGGAAAAGCCCCGCAAAGTCAAGTTTGCCGGACTCGACGCCGCCATGACTTTCGTTAAATTGCGCGCACCGACTCGGCGTTTAACCGGGCGTCTCTGGGGAGAGGGGCGGGAAGTGGAGTCCGACATTCGTTACTATCGCCGCCGCGCCTGCGAGGAGATGGCGGCCGCGTCCCGCGCCGTGACCGACGCCGCCCGCGAACGCCGGCTGGCCTTGGTCGAAACCTATGTCCAGCACTTGCGGGCCCTGAAGGCGCCCAGCCCGTTCAGCGAACATGACATCGCACAGGCGTATCGACCGTCGGGCGCCTATTGCTACCAGGAAGAAACCGCGGCCTGACCGGCTGCCGGAAGCTTCGCGGAGTTCAGGCACGAAAAGGGCCGCGGCTTGAAGCCACGGCCCCATCTTGGTTCCCCGGCGGAAGCCGGGGCCAAGCCCTGGATCCCGGCCTTCGCCGGGGAACAGGTCAGCCTAGAAGTTCCTGTTCGAGCTTCTTGGCCATTTCCTCAATGTTTTCGGGAGGCCAGCCGGGGATGTCCATGCCGAGCCTGAGGCCCATCGAGGCAAGCACTTCCTTGATCTCGTTGAGGCTCTTCCTGCCGAAGTTCGGCGTGCGGAGCATCTCGGCCTCGGTCTTCTGCACCAGGTCGCCGATGTAGATGATGTTGTCGTTCTTCAGGCAGTTGGCGCTGCGCACGCTGAGTTCCAGCTCGTCGACCTTCTTGAGCAGGTAGCGGTTGAGCTGGTTGGTGTCGGTGGTCGCGCCTTCCGGCACGCCCGCGACACCGGCAACGCCGCCGGCCATCGCGGTGGCCGGGGCCATCCGGATCTGGCTGTCGTCGAAGTGGACGAACAGCTGCAGCTGGTCCTGCAATATCTTGGCGGCATAGCCCAGCGCATCCTCCGGCGTGATCGTGCCGTCGGTCTCGATGGTCAGCGTCAGCTTGTCATAGTCCAGTTCCTGGCCGACGCGGGTGTTCTCCACCTTGTAGGCGACCTGGCTCACCGGGCCGTACAGCGCATCGACCGGGATGAGCCCGATCGGCGCGTCGGCCGGCCGGTTGGCGGCGGCCGGAACATAGCCCTTCCCGACGTCCGCGGTCAGCTCCATGTTGAGCGTCGCGCCCTCGTCCAGGTGGCAGATGACCAGGTCCGGGTTGGTGACCTCGATGTCGCCGGTGGTGGCGATCTGGGCCGCGGTGACTTCGCCCGGGCCGGTGGCCGACAGCTGCAGCCGCTTGGGCCCCTCGCCCTCCATCTTCAGCGCGATCTGCTTCACGTTGAGGATGATGTCGGTGACGTCCTCGCGGACGCCCGCGAGGCTCGAGAACTCATGAAGCACGCCCTCGATCTTGATCGAGGTGACGGCGGCGCCCTGCAGCGAGCTCAACAGCACGCGGCGCAGCGAGTTGCCGAGCGTCATGCCGAAGCCGCGCTCCAGCGGTTCCGCCACGAACGACGCCTTGCGGCGGACGTCGGTGCCCGGCTTGCGCTCCAGCGCGTTGGGCTTCTTGAGTTCCTGCCAGTTCTTTGCGTTGACGGCCATATTTCTTCCTTGGCAGTGCGGAGTTGCGGCGTCCCGCTAAACTCCTGATTTAAAACTTTTTTCCGGGGGCATCTCTTTTGAGTGTCCCCGTAACGGCGACGGTTAGACCCGCCGCCTTTTCGACGGGCGGACGCCGTTGTGCGGGATCGGGGTCACGTCGCGGATCGACGTGATCTGGAAGCCGACCGCCTGGAGGGCGCGCAGTGCGCTCTCGCGGCCGGAGCCCGGGCCCTTGACCTCGACTTCGAGGGTGCGGACGCCATGTTCGGCGGCCTTGCGGCCGGCATCCTCCGCCGCGACCTGCGCCGCGTAGGGCGTCGACTTGCGGCTGCCCTTGAAGCCCATCATGCCGGCGCTCGACCAGGCAATCGCGTTGCCCTGGGCGTCGGTGATGGTGATCATGGTGTTGTTGAAGCTGGCGTTCACATGCGCGACGCCGGCGGTGATGTTCTTGCGCTCGCGGCGGCGAAGGCGCTGGGGTTCACGTGCCATTGGAAATC
>DASTOV010000163.1:0-34731 GCA_035720125.1 Sphingomicrobium sp.
GTCGCTGACCCGGCTGAACCGCACGACTGATGGCGATTGAAAGCTTTGGTTCTTTCCGATTGCGGAAGAGCGTGGACGCCATGTCACCTTGCGAGTTGCTTTCGACCTGCTCCCATTGGCTCTTAAACTCGGCCGACGAAAGGACAGCTTCCACGACCGGTTGGAGGTCAGTGTCGCCGCCGCCGGTGATGTGACACATCGGCATCCGGTCGGACACGACTAGTATGTAGCCCGCGCCTTGCGTGGAGTTGATGCGCCAATAGTGGTTTGCTCTCCGCAATTCCTTGGGCGGGAGGTTTACTTCTTCGACCCTATCAACAAGGCCCATTCGGTCGCCTAGCCCAACTGCTTTGACGAATGGCTCGATACCATCAGCCCAACTGGCAGGATTTAGCACCCATTCCTGACAACCACGGAGGGCGCCAGCAAATCCCGCCTCCAAGTTGGATTGTGCTTGGGCTGGTGCGGCGTACGAGGCAGACGCGGCGGACGCTACGACGAAGGCTAGAAGGTTACGCATATGGGGCGACCATAGCGGAGTCATGACCGCTTTCCACTCATTCCTGCCATAAACGGCTAATGACCGCTTTCGACCCATTGCGGTCATTGGAGTGACCGGCCACAACAGCCCCCATGACCGGTATTAGTGCTAACGTTCTAGCCCGACTGCCGTTGACGGAAATCGGCAACGTGACGTTCTACAAGCGCGATGAAATCACGACCGACCTAATCTGTTGTGATGTGGCGGTGGGCGATGACGTCTGGACATTTAATGAGGAACAGGTCGGCTGGGATTTGCTCATAGGTCATTTGGAAGCACTCCCCGGCTTCCGTTGCGACTGGTTCGCGGCCGTATCGCAACCGCCATTTGAAACCAGTCAAACCGTGGCCTTCAGCCGATAATTATAATGACCGCTTTCCACCCATATCGGCCATTAGCCGAAACCAGAAAATCCTGTCCTACAGCCATGCCGATATGCGAGAGAAAAGCGGCTCTTTCTCATTGTCGGAAACTGAATTCGCCTAACGTCACACCGGAGGCACGAAAAGGCGCCTCACCTTGAGACTTTAGTGACGTTAGCGAAGCGTTCGCGATCGTCGGCGGGCGCGTGGCGGCGATCGGACTTGGCATCATTGCACAGGAACAGGGGCGACCGGCCTTTACGTGCGCTTTCCACCCATGGCGGTCGTTAGGCGAAGCGGGCACTCCAGGCTGACCAAATTGAGCCGCCTATTTCCGGTGACTGCTACAACGTCTGCAAATAGGCGATGAGGTTCTGGCGATCAGTCCGCGAGCGCACGGAGATCGTCATTCTGGCAGTATGCACCTTGTTTGTGGGCTTCTGGAGCCAGCTGTCGAGGCTCTCGGAGTTCCATGTGATGTTCGCCGCCTTCAGTCCCGGCGAATAGTTGAAGCCCGGAGCAGTCCCGCTCTTGCGACCAATGATCCGCACCAGCGAAGGCCCGATGCGGTTCTCTCCACGGGACGTCGAGTGGCAGGCTGCACAGTTCGCTTCAAAATAGCGGCGACCCTCTGCGGAGCCGGCAGCCAATTGTTGCGATGGGACAAGCGTCAGCAATAGGAACAAAGCCGGCCATAAAGCCTCAAGCGGGATTCGGGTCATGTCCACCCCCCTGCGATTTCGAGGGACGCTGCACCTGGATTTGGCTCTTCACCGAATTTCTCACGAGTAACCTTGAATGACTAGCTGGATTCTGTTTGCAGCATTTCTGCGGCGATAGCGCCATCTGGATTTGAAATGCATCGTTCGTACACAACCGCAACTATGGGCCAACGACCGCTTTCGACCCATAGCGGACATCAGCCGGGACAAGTTTCAATCGACGCAGATTGCTTCCAGCCGGGCGCGAACACGCCGGTATGAAGGGGAAAAGGCGAAGAGCAGCCGGTGACGAACGCGCGCCATGATCGAGAAGGCGGTGGACATGAATTTCTCCTGTCCAGTGAGCAATCCCCGAAGCTTCACTGAATCAAAGCTCGTTACGGATGTCAATCGATTGCCGGCATGGACCCAAACTTTGCATCGGCATTGTTGCAAATGGGGCTCGCGAGCAGGGCAGCTTTCCCCATCTGGCGGCCGCGGCCCCTCCCCCAATCGTTGCCCCCTCGCCCCGCCCTTGCTAGGCGCGCGGCAATTCAACCCAATTTCGAAAGCACCGCATGGTCCCCCGCTATTCCCGTCCCGCGATGACCGCAATCTGGTCCGCAGAGAACCGCTACCGGATCTGGTGGGCAATCGAGGTATTCGCGGCCGAGGCGATGGGCGAGATCGGGATGATCCCCGCTGCAGACGCCGCGACCATCCGCAAGGCCTATGACGCCGACGTGCTGGGCGAGATCGACGTACCGGCGATCGACGCGATCGAGGCGGTGACCAAGCATGACGTGATCGCCTTCCTGACCTGGGCTGGCGAGAAGCTGGGGCCGGAGCGGCGCTGGCTGCACCAGGGCATGACGTCGAGCGACGTGCTCGACACCAGCCTGGCGGTACAGCTGAAGCAATCCGCCGACTTGCTGCTGGAGGACCTGGACCAGTTGCTGGTCGTGCTGAAGCGACGGGCATATGAGCACAAGCTTACCCCGACCATCGGCCGCAGCCACGGCATCCATGCCGAGCCGGTGACGTTCGGGCTGAAGCTCGCCCAGGCCCATGCCGAGTTCGATCGCAACCGCGCCCGCCTTAGGCAAGCGCGCGACGACATCGCCACCTGCGCCATTTCCGGAGCGGTCGGGACGTTCGCCAATATCGATCCGGCGGTCGAGGAGCATGTTGCCAAGGAGCTCGGCCTTTCGCCGGAGCCGGCCTCGACCCAGGTCATCCCGCGCGACCGGCACGCGATGTTCTTCGCGACCCTGGGTGTCATCGCCTCGTCGATCGAGCGGCTGGCGGTCGAAATCCGTCACCTGCAGCGGACCGAGGTGCTGGAGGCCGAGGAATATTTCTCGCCCGGCCAGAAGGGCAGCTCGGCGATGCCGCACAAGCGCAACCCGGTGCTGACCGAAAATTTGACCGGCCTTGCCCGCGTGGTCCGTTCGGCGGTGGTGCCGGCGATGGAGAATGTCGCGCTATGGCATGAACGCGACATCAGCCACTCCTCGGTCGAGCGATTCATCGGCCCTGATGCTTGCATCACGCTCGACTTCGCCCTCGCCCGCCTGACCGGCGTCGTCGACAAGCTGCTGATCTATCCGGATCGGATGCGGACGAATCTCGACCGCATGGGCGGCCTCGTCCACTCGCAGCGGGTATTACTGGCGCTGACCCAGTCGGGCCTCAGCCGCGAAGACAGCTATGCGCTGGTCCAGCGCAACGCGATGAAAGTATGGGAATCCGATGGCCAGCTGTCACTTCTGGATCTGCTCAAGTCCGATTCCGAAGTGACCGCCAGGCTTTCGGATGCGCAGCTCGAGGAGCTGTTCGACCTTGGCTATCATCTGAAGCGCGTCGACGCGATCTTCGAGCGGGTGTTCGGCGCCGCTTGAAAGGAGGCTCGGAATGACGATGCGGCTGAACTACGGAGTTGTCGCGCCCGAGGCCATCAAGGCGATGATGGGCATGGAACAGGCAGTGAAGGACATGGGCCTTGAGCCCAGGCTATTCCACCTGGTCAAGCTGCGCGCCTCCCAGATCAACGGCTGCGCCTATTGCATCAACATGCATAATGGCGAGGCGAGGGCCGATGGAGAAACGCAACAGCGGCTCGACCTGCTGTCCGTATGGCGCGAAACAAATTTTTTCGATGAGCGGGAAAAAGCGGCACTCGCCTGGACCGAAGCGCTGACACTCATCGCCGACACCAATGCTCCCGACGCCGAATATGAGGCACTGGCGGCCGTGTTCGACGAAAAGGAACGCGTCGCGTTGACGCTTGCGATTGCAGCAATCAACGGCTGGAACCGCTTCGCCATCGGCTTCCGCACACCAGTTCCCAGGATCAAGGCATGATCCGTTCCTGTCGGCTCGTGGCGTAAGTGCCCGCCATCCAACCCTGTGCCCTGTTGTTGCTTGTCGGTCCCGATTGGCAGGTCGAAGCGGTCAGCGCCAACGTTGCCATGCTTGGCGACCATCGCTCCGCCGATCTGGTCGGCCAGCCGCTTGCCGACTTGATTGGCACCAAGGCGATCCATGCGCTTCGCAACCGTCTGGCATGGCTTTCCGGCGATGAAAGCGAGGTTCGCGATTTCGGTGTGCAATGGGGCGATGTCACCTTGGATCTCCGCGCCATTTGCGAGCACGGCACCTATCTGATCGAGGCCGAGCTGGCGGTCGAGCCGCGGCTCCCCGACGGCATCGGCATGGTGCGCTCGATGAGCGATCGCCTTTCGGGCAGCGGGCCGGCCGAGCTTGCGGCACAGGCCATGCGGCAGCTGACTGCCCTGACGGGCTTCGAAAGCGTGATGCTGTGCAATGCTCGGGGAATGGTGATCGCCGCCAACGAGCAAGCCGATTCCAGCGCGCCGATGGATTGCAGCATCACGAGATTGATTGCGGACCGGGATGCCGAGCCGGTGCCGATCATCGGCTCGGACGGTCACGGCCTTCTGTCGCGAGCGGCCTTTCTCGCGCCAACGGAAGAACAGGTTGCACAACTGGCATCGTCCGGCATTGCCGCGACCATGTCACTGCCGCTCAGGATCGACGGCGATCGCGTCGGCACGCTTCATGCCTGCCACACCTCTCCCCGGCGCATCGGCGCCGAGCGGCGATCGGTGACTCACCTGTTTTCGGAGCGGCTCGTCGCGCGGATGGCGCGGCTAGGCTGGAAGCCCTAGTTGCCAGGCAGGCTGTTATAGACGGCTTCGGCGAAGGCATCGGCCGAAATGAAGGCACCTGGTACTTCGTACGGCTTTGCAGGGTTGGCCGCCTTGACCGCCTCCAACGAACTTCCCGCCGCCATTGCCGCGCTGATTTTGTCGCGCACATCGACCAGCATCGCCAGATAGGCTTCGAGCTCGGCGCGCGTCGCGACCGGCCCGTGGCCCGGAATGATCTTCGTATCGGGGTTGGCCAATTGCAGCGCGGAGCGGACGGCGGCAATGGCCCCGTCAATCGACCCCCCTGAATCAAGATCGATGAAAGGCAGCGTCACCTTGTGAAAAAAGGTATCGCCCATGTGCAGCACATTTGCCTTGGTCCAATAGACCAGCGTGTCCCCGTCGGTATGCGCTCTGCTGACATGCACCAGCCGAATCTCATCGCCGTTGAGATGAAGCGTCACGCCATGCCCAAAGGTGACCACCGGAAGCGCCGCCTTCGGCGATGCCGGCGTCGTGCCGAACAACTTGCTGAATTGCTCGATCGACATTCGCCGCCGGACATTGTCGTGCGCGACGATCACGGCGCCTGCCTTGCCGAGATTTTCGTTCCCGCCGCTATGATCACCGTGCCAGTGAGTGTTGATGACGAATTTGACGGGATCGGGATCGACGCTCTTCACCGCGGCAACAATCCTATCGGTGAGTGGGGCGTACTGATCGTCGACCAGCACATTGCCGTCCTCGCCGTAACTGAGCCCGATATTGCCGCCGGCGCCGAACAGCACTGCGACGCCAGGCGCCAGCTGCTCGAGCTTGATCTCCACCTTGGAAAAGTCGCGCTGCTGGGCGGCGGCCGGTGCAATGGATAGCATCGCGGCTGCAATGACCGATGCCGTCGATTTCATTGCGCTCCCCTTCAATTGCTGCTGGCCAGTCCTAAGGCGCAAGATCGCCCGAGGCTAGCCTCCCAACGCGTCCTTGATGCGTCGGAAAAAGCTTTTCGCGTTCGGACATTCGTCGCCGGTCTCGGTATCCCGGAACTGTTCGAGAATCGCGCGCTGCTCCTTGCTGAGCTTGGTCGGCGTTTCGACCAGGATTCGCGCCATCAGGTCACCGCGACCGCGTCCGTTCAGCACGCTCATGCCGGCACCGCGATGGCGGATCGTCTCGCCTGACTGGATCCCCGCCGGGATCTTCAGCTCGATTTTCTCGCCATCGATGCCGGGAATGGTGATGCAGCCACCGAGCGCCGCCGTGGTAAAGGTGATCGGGGCCTCGGCGACCAACGTCGTTCCATCGCGCCCGAAGATGGGGTGGCGCTTCATGTGAACGAACAGGTAGAGATCGCCGGCGGCAGCGCCGCGCATGCCCGCCTCGCCCTCGCCGGCGACGCGGATCCTTGTGCCCTCGTCGACGCCTGCGGGAATGGAGACGTTCAGCCTGCGGGTCTTGAGCGCTCGCCCTTCACCCTCGCAGGCCTGGCAGGGGTCGCCGATGGATTCGCCGGAGCCCATGCACCCGGGGCAGGTCCGCTCGACCACGAAGAAGCCCTGCTGGGCCCTGACTTTCCCTGCACCGCCGCAGGTCGGGCAGGTTCGCGCCGCCGCCTGACCCCTGGACCCGGAGGCGTTGCATGCCTCGCACGCCGCCAGCGCCTGGATGCTGATTGTCTTTTCGACGCCTGAATAGGCTTCCTCAAGCGAAAGCTCGAGGTCGTAGCGCAGGTCGGAACCGCGAGCGGCGCTGGCCCGCTGCGCACGCGGATCCATGAACTCGCCGAAGATCGACGAGAAGATGTCGGAAAAGCCCTCGAAGCCCCCGCCGGCACCGCCGCCGAAGGGGCCCTGCCCGTTCATCCCGTTCTGGAATGCGGCATGGCCAAAGCGGTCGTAGGCAGCACGCTTCTGAGGGTCCTTCAGGACATCATAGGCCTCGTTCAACGCCTTGAACTTCGCCTCATGCTCCTTGCAGCCACCTTTGGTATCGGGGTGGCAATCCTTGGCCAGCCGGCGATAGGCAGCCTTGATCGCTGCATCGTCGGCGCCCCGGGGAACGCCGAGCAATTCATAATAATCCGTGGCCATCAAACCCCACCCATGCCGAGCGGCGCCAGCAACACATCAGCCGGCGCCGCCCACATGTCCTTTAGGCCTTCTTGTCTTCGTCGACTTCCGAAAATTCGGCGTCGACAACTTCGTCGTCGGCGGGCGTGGCCTCGGCCTCGGCCGACTGGGCCGTTGCCTCTGCTCCGCCCTCGGCCTGCGTCTTCTCGTAGATCGCCTGGCCAAGCTTCATCGCGACCTGCGCCAGCGCCTCGGTCTTGGCCTTCATCGCCTCGGGATCGCCACCTTCGACCGCCGTCTTGGCTTCGGCGATGGCGGCCTCGATCTCGCCCTTCAGCGCTTCATCGACCTTGTCGCCATGCTCCTTCAGCTGCAGCTCGGTCGAATGAATCAGGCTCTCGGCCTGGTTCTTCGACTCCGCGGCCTCGCGCCGCTTCTTGTCTTCCTCGGCGAACTGCTCGGCCTCCTTGACCATCTTGTCGATGTCGGCGTCGTTGAGCCCGCCCGAAGCCTGGATGCGGATCTGCTGCTCCTTGCCGGTGCCCTTGTCCTTGGCCGTGACGTGGACGATGCCATTGGCGTCGATGTCGAAAGTGACCTCGATCTGCGGCACGCCGCGCGGCGCCGGCGGGATGCCGACCAGGTCGAACTGGCCGAGCAGCTTGTTGTCGCCTGCCATCTCGCGCTCGCCCTGGAAGACGCGGATCGTGACCGCATTCTGATTGTCGTCTGCGGTCGAGAAGACCTGGCCCTTCTTGGTCGGGATGGTCGTGTTGCGGTCGATCATCCGCGTGAAGACGCCGCCCAGCGTCTCGATGCCCAGCGACAGCGGGGTCACGTCGAGCAGCAGCACGTCCTTGACGTCGCCCTGCAGCACACCGGCCTGGATGGCCGCGCCCATGGCGACGACTTCGTCCGGATTGACGCCGACATGCGGCTCCATGCCGAAGAATTCCTTCACCACCTCGCGCACGCGCGGCATGCGGGTCTGGCCGCCGACCAGCACGACGTCGGCGATGTCCTTGGCATTGATGCCGGCGTCCTTCAGCGCCTTCTTCATCGGCTCCTTGGTGCGATCGATCAGCGGCGCGACCATCTTCTCGAGCTCGGCGCGGGTCAGCGTCACCACCAGGTGGAGCGGGGTCGTCGCTCCCCCTTCCATGCGGGCGGTGATGAACGGCTGGTTGATCTCGGTCGTCTGTGCCGAGGAAAGCTCGATCTTGGCCTTTTCGGCGGCCTCCTTGAGCCGCTGAAGCGCCAGCCGATCGCTGCGAAGGTCAATGCCTTCCTTTTCCTTGAACTTGTCGGCCAGCCAATTGACGATCGCCGCGTCGAAGTCCTCGCCGCCCAGGAAAGTGTCGCCGTTGGTCGACTTCACCTCGAACACGCCGTCGCCGATCTCCAGGATCGACACGTCGAAGGTGCCGCCGCCAAGGTCATAGACCGCGATCGTCTTGCCCTCTTCCTTTTCAAGGCCGTAGGCGAGCGCCGCGGCGGTCGGCTCGTTGATGATGCGCAGCACTTCGAGGCCGGCGATCTGGCCGGCGTCCTTGGTCGCCTGGCGCTGGGCGTCGTTGAAGTAGGCGGGAACGGTGATCACCGCCTGGGTGACGGTCTCGCCCAGATAGGCCTCGGCGGTTTCCTTCATCTTCTGCAAAATGAAGGCGCTGATCTGCGACGGCGAATAATCCTTCCCGCCGGCGTTGACCCAGGCGTCGCCGTTCGGGCCCTTGACGATCTTGTAGGGCACCAGCTCGGTGTCCTTCTTGGTGATCGGATCGTCATAGCGGCGGCCGATCAGGCGCTTCACCGCGAAAATCGTATTGTCGGGGTTGGTGACGGCCTGGCGCTTCGCCGGCTGGCCAATCAGGCGCTCGCCGTCCTTGGTGAAGGCCACTACCGACGGGGTCGTGCGCGCGCCTTCCGCATTCTCGATGACCTTCGGCTTTCCCCCCTCCATCACTGCGACGCAGCTATTGGTGGTGCCCAGATCGATCCCGATCACTTTCGCCATAATCTATCCTCTGCTTGCCCCTCGCGAACGCGCTGCCCAGCTGCCCGCGAATTGATTTCGAGGGCGATATAGGTGCATGAAGCGGCCCGACAAGGGCCGTGCCTTGCCGAGCATAAGCAAGAATTTGCACAGCGAATTCATGCTTCTGTCGAAGAGACAAGGCATGCCGGCCGACGACCGGCCATCAGGCCGTGTCGATCGACGTCACGGTTTCACTCCGTGACGGCGGCCTTTCCTACCTTCAGCTTGCCCGGCGCGAAGTAAATTCGCGCCGTCGGTCCTGTCGCCCGGTGGGCGCAGGCCGTCCGCGCTTCGCCATCTCTCACGGAAGCCGGATTTCGCTTCGCAAAATCGCGGACTTCCGCTCGGTGGCTGCGCTTACGGCATCGCCATCCCACCATTCACATGGAGGGTTTGACCCGTCACATAGCCAGCTTCGTTGCTTGCCAAATAAACTACCGCCGCGCCGATATCGTCACCCGTGCCCATCGCGCCGGTAGGAATCTTGGACAGGATGCCTTCCTTCTGCGCATCGGTCAGCGCGTCGGTCATGGCCGAGGTCATGAAGCCCGGCGCGACGCAATTGACGGTGATCCCGCGGCTGGCGACTTCCTGCGCAAAGGCCTTGGACATGCCGATCAGGCCGGCCTTGGATGCCACATAATTGGCCTGGCCAGGGTTGCCGGTCACGCCGACCACCGACGTGATGTTGATGATGCGACCATGCCGCGCCTTCATCATCGGCTTGCATGCCGCGCGCATCAGGCGGAAGGCGCTTTCCAGGTTGATGGTGATGACCTGCGCCCACTCCTCGTCCTTCATCCGCATGGCGAGGTTGTCGCGGGTGACGCCGGCATTGTTGACGAGGATGTCGAGCTTGCCGAGCGCCTCGACCGCGCGCGGGACCAGCTGGTCGACCTGCTCGGCGTTGGAAAGGTCGCAGACGAGCGAGATATGATCGCCGCCGAGCTCTTTCGCGAAGGCCTCGAGCTTGGCCTGGTTTGAGCCGGACAGCGCCAGCCGCGCCCCTTGAGCAGCAAGCGACTTGGCGATCGCGCTGCCTAGCCCGCCGCTAGCGCCCGTTACGAGGGCGGTCATTCCGGAGAGATCAAACATCATGCGAGCTCCTTGGCGATGGCTTCGATATCCTCGATCGTGACCACGCTGGTCACCTTGGCATCGGGGGCGATGCGCTTGACCATTGGCCCCAGCACCTTGCCGCCCAGTTCGACAAACTCCTCGACCCCAGCCGCGGCCATGTTGGCGATGCTTGTCCGCCAGCGGACCATGCCAGTCACCTGTGCGACCAGCTGGTCGCGGATCGTCGCAGGGTCGGCGACCGGCTGCGCGGTGACATTGGCATAGAGCGGAACCGCAGGGGCAACGATCATCGTGTTGCCCAGCGCTTCGGCCATGGCGTCGGCGGCAGGCTGCATCAGCGGGCAGTGGAACGGGGCCGACACTGGCAGCGGCACGGCGCGCTTGGCGCCCATGTCCTTCGCAATGGCGATGGCCCGGTCGATCGCGCCCTTGTGGCCGGAAAGGACCACCTGCGACGGATCATTGTCATTGGCGACCGCGCAGACCTCACCCTCGGCCGCAGCCTCCGCAATCTTCTGGGCCAGGGCCAAGTCGGCGCCGAGCAGCGCCGCCATCGCGCCGACGCCAACCGGCACGGCCGCCTGCATCGCCTGCCCGCGCAGCTTCAAGAGCCTGGCGGTGGTCGCAATGTCGAACGATCCGGCCGCCGCCAGCGCCGAATATTCGCCCAGGCTGTGACCCGCCACGAAATGCGCCGCCTTCACCAGATCGACGCCGCCCTCGCGGCTCAGCGCGCGAAATACCGCGAGCGCGTTGGCCATGATCGCCGGCTGCGCATTTTCGGTGAGCTTGAGGTCGTCCTCCGGCCCTTCGCGCATCAGCCTGAAAAGATGCTGGCCGAGCGCTTCATCAACCTCGGCGAAAGTGTCGCGGGCGGCGGCGCTCGCCTCGGCAAGGGCCGCACCCATGCCGACCGACTGGCTGCCCTGCCCGGGGAAAAGAAATGCGCGCATGTTTGCCCCTGTTGCTCTACGCCCAAATGACTAGGCTGTGTCGGGGCGCGGCCTAGGCCGGACGGGCGAATATGCCAAGCCCGGACAGGACAGAGGGGGCGGGAATGACGGAAGGCAAGGAACGTCTGCTGGGATTCTGGATGTGCCTGGCGCTGGTCGTCGGCAATTTTATCGGATCCGGCATCTTTCTGCTCCCCGCACAGCTGGCGCCGTACGGCTGGAACGCGGTGTTCGGCTGGCTCGTGACCATCGCGGGGGCGGCGTGCCTGGCTCTTGTGTTCGCCGGCCTGGCGCGGGCATCGCCCCGTGCCGCGGGCCCCTATTCCTACGTCGATGACGCCTTTGGACCTCTGCCGGCTTTCGCCGTCGCGTGGGGCTACTGGATTGCCTTGTGGGTCGGCAATGTTGCCCTTGCGGTTGCCGCGATTAGCTATCTGTCGTTCTTCATTCGGCCGCTGGCTGAAACGCCCGGCCTCGGGGCGCTGGCAGCGGCCGGACTTTTGTGGACAATTACCGCAATCAATATCGTCAGCGTCCGAATGGCCGGATCGGTTCAGCTGGTTACGACAATCCTGAAACTGCTTCCGCTCATTGCGGTCATCGTTATCGCGGCGATCGTGTTCAGCGATGGCAGCGCTCCCGTACAGGTGCCTTACCGGTCCGAGGATATATCGCTTTCCGCAGTCGCCGCTGCCTCCGCGCTTACCTTGTGGGCGATGCTAGGGGTGGAGACCGCCTCGGTCGGCAGTCGCAACGTCGCGAATCCAGGGCGCAACGTGCCACGCGCCACGCTGATTGGCACTCTTCTTGCCGGGGTGATCTACATCCTCGTGTCGACACCAGTCGGACTCTTGTTGCCGATGGAACAGGCCGCGGCTTCGAATGCACCGCTCGCTGATTTCGTGGCGACTTTCTGGACATCTGGAATGGCCGCCCTGGTCGGACTGTTTGCCGCGATCAGCGCAATTGGCGCCTTGAACGGCTGGGTCCTGCTGCAGGGAGAAATACCGTTGGCCATGGCGCGCCACGGCGTCTTTCCTGCCTGGTTTGGGGTCCTGACCCGACGCGGGACCCCGCTCCGTGCGCAGATCGTTTCAAGCGGTTGCGCAACACTCCTGATCGCCGCCAATGCGAGCCGGAGCGTCGGCGGCCTTTTCGCTTTCATGGCCTTGCTGTCGACCGCCGCGACGCTGTTCCTCTATCTTGGTTGCGCACTTTCCGCGCTCAAGCTGCAGCGGGATGGAAGTATCAAATACTCGCTCCTGCTGACGACCGTCGCCATACTCGGCGCGCTGTACGCGATCGGCACCTTCGTCGGTGCGGGCGCCGAGGCGACCGGATGGGGTGTCGTCCTGCTGGCGACGTCGGTTCCCATCTATTTCCTCATGCGCCGGAGCGCGGCCACACCAGCGGCAACCGTCCAGGCAGCACCGTCGGAATGAGCTACCTCCGACGCACGGTGATTGGCGCATTGGCCGGCGCGTTGCTTGGCGCATTGTTCATGGGACTTGGCGGCCGGATCGTCATGCGCCTGCTGGCGAACATTATCGCCCGCGACCCAGCCTTCAGCATTGGCGGTTCACTCGAGGTGATCGCATATGGCGCAATCATTGGAGCTGTCTCCGGTTCGGCATTCTTCTTGTGCCGCCCGATCCTGCCTGGCCGCTGGTGGACCCAAGGGGTCGCTCTGGCCGGGCTCGCCTATGCAGGCACGGTCGCGACGCTTCCGGCGCATATTGCCGACACGGCACGCCCGTTCGCCGGCCAAATGACGTTGGTCCTGCTGCTGTTCGGCCTCTGCTTCCTGCTATTTGGATTCGTAATCGCTCGTTTCAGTTATCTTGCGTTCACCAAGTCGTCGGAGAGCGTTGGTGACTAACCAGATTGCTCACACGCTCGGTGAGATGCTGGCTGGCCTTTCGCCTAACCTAAGCGAGGGGTCATTCCTGTTCGTAACGCTCCCGACCAGCCAAGAAGCGGGCGACGCGATCGATGCCGCGATCGGTTGTTTCCGTGAAGATGAAGGCCAAAGCCTCATCATGCCGCGCGAGGCGGCGCTGGCGCTTGGCTTCGCAGACGGTCCGCCAATGCGACACATCGTCCTGCGGGTGCATTCCTCGCTGGAGGGCGTCGGGCTGACCGCCGCGGTTGCCGGGCGACTGGCCGACCATGGCATCGCCTGCAACGTCGTGGCCGCATATCACCACGACCATCTGTTCGTTCCGGCCGAGCGAGCGGAAGAGGCGCTTCGACTCTTGAATGCCCTACAGCGTGAGGCGCGCTAGTTCCCGCGGGTCCAGCCCGGAGCGGGAGGCCGATCCAGCCGCGCCTCGGGGATGAACCGGCGCAGCTTCCGGGAAAAGCTCCTCAGGCAGACCTCGCTCTTGCCCAGCGGTCCCGGCTGATAGGTCGGGCTGGCCATCCCGTGCTGGACGCGGGTGATCAGCTCGGTGTCCTCGGCGTTGACCATGCGGTTGATCCGCCAGTTCAAATAGCGCACGGCCTTCATCTCGCGCCGGTCGTCGGGCAGCGCATAGCTCATCTCGCGCAGCACGCTGGTCGTCGGGGACAGCGGGAGCCACTGCATGAAATCGACCTGGTCGGGATAGATGTCGAAGGCCACGCAGGGGAACAGCTTGTAATAGAGCCACTTGCGCCGATGTGACTCCGGCAAATGGTCGGCTTCGGGCAAATAGTGCTGATATACCCGCTCCGAAGGGTTGGCGGACTCATCGTCGCGCAACTCGCCCTCCATCCGGTCGACCCATTCCTTGGCCTCGATGGCGTAACTCTTGCCGAACAAGCGGGTCAGGCCCGGATGTCCGACGGGGATATGCAGGTGATCGGAATAATTGTCGGCAATCGTCTTCCAGTTGAGGTCGCGCGGACGCAGCCTCATCCGGCCTAGCGCGCGTACTTCCTCGAACTTGTAGGGCGCCACTTCATGCTCATAGGGCGCCATCATTTCAGATACCGACGGCAGCCCTTCCTCAAGCCGGACGAAAATGAAGCCCCGCCAAATCTCCAGCGCTACAGGGACCAGACCGAGCTTGTCGACCTGCAGCCCCGGATATTCATGGCGGTGCATGACCCCGACAAGACGACCGTCGCGGGCATAGCTCCAGGCGTGATAGGGGCAGGTCAGGACCTTGGCGCAGCCCCCTTCCCCATCGACCAGCCGTGAGCCGCGATGACGGCAGACATTGGTGAAGGCGCGAACTTCGCCATCATCCCCGCGAATGACGACGACGCTTTCACCCAGATAGTCGATCGTCCGCCATTCGCCCGGATTGGCGATCTCGCTTTGGTGGCACACCACCTGAGGCGAGGCGCGCAGGAAGGCGCGCTTTTCCGCCTCGAAAAACTCCGGGTCAAAGTACAGCCATCCCGGCAGGCTTACGTCGTCCAGCGGGTCGGGCGTGGGCTGGATGCTCTTGAGGTGCGTTGCCATTGCGGCTCATTGCCACGTGGGCGCGCGGACGGCAATCTCGGGGCCGACGAATCCATGCTGCTTGGCGCTGCAAATTTCACGGTCCGCAGGGCTGCTGACTCCGGGTACTGAACTAATGTATGCAGCAGGCTTGCGCGGGGGTGTGAACATGCCGCTTTATATGGATATTCATGTGGTTCCGGGCGCGACACCCGAAGCACTGCAGGAAGCCCACAATGCGGACCTCGCTGTCCAGCACAAGCATTGCGTTCACTGCCTCAAATATTGGTTCAATGCCGATGCGGGCAAGGTCTTCTGCCTGTTCGACGCCCCCAGCCCGGAAGCGGCGGCTGCGGTTCATCGCGAAGCCCATGGCTTGATGGCGGAAAAGATCATCGAAGTCGACTCCGACATGGCCGACGGCCTGCTGGGTCCGGGCGAGGTCAATGGCGCCGGCGCGGTCCTCTTGGCTGGTGAAGATGGGAAGCGCGATTCAGGCGTCCGTTCCATCCTGTTCACCGATATTGTCGGATCGACCGAAATGACTTCGCGCCACGGTGACGAAGCGGCCATCGCCATGCTTGAGGTTCACGACCACATCGTTCGAGTTGCGATCGGCGCCCAGGGAGGCCGCGAGGTCAAACACACTGGCGACGGCATCATGGCAGCATTTAATTCAGCCGCTTGCGCCGTGAAAAGCGCCAGCGAGATCATTGGAAAACTGGCAGAGCATAATGACGGCGACCCGGAATTTCCGGTTATCGTCCGAATTGGCATCAGCGCCGGAGAGCCGGTCGAGCAGCATGAAGACCTGTTCGGTTCGACCGTGCAGCTTGCGGCCCGCCTTTGTGCCCAAGCGGCGCCCGGGCAAATACTGGTCTCCAACGTTGTCGCCGACTTGTGCATTGGCAAGAACTTGAAATTCTCCAATGCCGGTGATTGTGAATTGAAGGGATTCGACGGGCGCATTCCGACACGCGCCGTCGATTTCTCTCCTGACTTGCTTTTCTGACTGGGCTCAGCCATAGGCCGCCGGCCGCCGGGGCCTGCCTCGGGCGGTAGATAAGATTTGGACGACAGCCGGAGGGGCGCTTTGCATGGTGCAGGCGTCAGCGATCGGCCAACATAGGTGCATTGAAACATGCCGCTTTACGAGCATGTTTTCCTCGCGCGTCAGGATCTGGCCCAGGCCCAGGTCGATGCGCTCGCGGAGAACGCTACGAAGATCATCGCCGACAATGGCGGCAAGGTGGTCAAGACGGAAACCTGGGGCCTGCGCGGCCTCGCCTACCGCATCGCCAAGAACCGCAAGGCGCATTATGTCATGCTCGACATCGATGCCCCGGCCGCGGCGATGGCCGAGCTGGAGCGCCAGACCGGCATCAACGAAGATGTGATCCGCTTCATGACGATCCGCGTCGACGACCATGAAAAGGGTCCCTCGGTGATGATGCGCAAGCAGGATCGCGAGCGCAGCCGCGGCCCGCGCCGCGAAGAAGTGGAGGCCTGAGGCCGATGGCACGTGCATTTTTCCGCCGCCGCAAGTCCTGCCCCTTCTCGGGGAAGGACGCCCCGCGCATCGATTACAAGGACGTGCGCCTGCTCCAGGGCTTCGTGTCCGAGCGTGGCAAGATCGTTCCCAGCCGCATCACCGCGGTTTCGGCCAAGAAGCAGCGTGATCTGGCAAAGGCGATCAAGCGCGCCCGCCACATCGGCCTGCTTCCCTATATCGTGAAGTAAGGAGCAACGCGATGGAAGTCATCCTGCTCGAACGCGTCGAGAAGCTCGGCCAGATCGGTGACATCGTCACCGTCAAGAACGGCTTCGCGCGCAACTATCTGTTGCCGAACAAGAAGGCGCTTCGCGCCAACGAGGCCAACAGGAAGGTCTTCGAGGCCAACCGCGCGAAGATCGAGGCCGACAACGCCGCTCGCCGCACCGACGCCGAAAAGGCTTCGAAGGGCGTCGACGGCAAGGCCGTGCAGCTCATCCGCCAGGCATCGAACACCGGCCAGCTCTACGGCTCGGTCTCGGCCCGCGACATCGTCGAGGCGCTGGAAGGCGAAGGCGCCAAGGTCACCAAGAGCCAGGTGGTGCTCGATCGCCCGATCAAGGCGATCGGCTTGCATGAGGTGAAGATCGCGCTGCACCCAGAGGTCAGCGTGACGGTCAAGGTCAACGTCGCCCGCTCGCCTGAAGAGGCCGAGCTGCAGGCCCAGGGCATCGACGTCATGGCGTCGATGTTCGAGCGCGAAGAGGCCGGCTTCACCGAGGAGTTCGTCGCCGGCGCCGAGCCGGGCTCGCTTCCGGAAGAGGCAGCGACCGAAGCTGCCGCCGCCGAGGCTCCGACCGCCGAAGCTGCTGCCGCCGAAGCTGCTGCCGCCGAAGCTCCGGCCGCCGAAGCTCCGGCCCCCGAAGCTCCAACCAAGTCGGAGGACGAAGAGGCCTGAGGCCCTTCATTTTCCCAGTCGAAATCAGCCGCCGGGTCCCGCCCGGCGGCTTTTTTCTTAAGCCGGCACCTTGGCCAGATAGGCTGCCTCCCGGTCGACCCAATGCTTGAAGCTCGGCCGATCGAGCATCCGCTTCACATAAGCCGCGGCCTTCGGGTGCCGCGCGGGATCGATTTCAATGCCCAGGTGCCGGAAATTGGCGAAGGGGCTGGCGACGGAAATGTCCGCCAGCGTCAGCCGGTCGCCGACCAGATAGCCCTCGCCCTCCGGCATGACCGTTTCGACATAGTCGAGGATCGGCGGCCATTCGTCGCGCAGCGCCGCTTCGGCAACGGCTTCATCACCGGGACGGCCAAGAAAACGCGGCGCCACGACGCGATTGAAAAAGACCTTCTGTCCGCAGCCGAACAGGATCGTGTCGGCGAATTCGTCGAACCAGATGACCCGGCCCCGCGCCCTGGGCTCGGCCGGGATCAGTTCGGGCTCGGGATATTTGGCCTCCAGGTAATGGATGATCGCGCTGGAATCGGACAGGCAATAGTCGCCGTCCGACAGCGCCGGCATCTTCTTGAACGGGCTGGCTGCGCAGAATTCGGGCGTCGGGGCAGGAATGCCCGTCGGCTGCAGCTCCAGCTCGATGCCCTTTTCCGCCGCATAGGCCGCGACCTTGCGGACGAAGGGCGACATCGTCGAACCATAGAGTATCATCGCCGGACTCCTGCTGATGTGCCGATAGGGGGAGCGCTTTAGCGGATGCGATAATAGTCCGCCACACGATCCAGCGCGATGCCGAGCACCAGTTTTCCGGCCCTTGCCGGCCAGCCAAGCGCCGTTTCGGCCTCGCGCATGCCGTCGCCTCCGCACACCACCCGCCACAATATGTCCGCGAGGCCCGGTCCGGCGCCGGCCACCGCTTCCTCGAACCTGCGCTTGGCGTCGAGTTGCGCCCCGCTCAGGTCGGTGGCACCGACGGAGCCGCCGCGGCTCCGGGCGACCGGCGCTGCGTCCCATGACATGGTCACGCGCGGCGCCAGCCTGGCTCGTTCCCAGTCGATGCGCAGCCGCTCGCCGGCGTCATATTGCCGGCGGCTGACATGGCCACGCGCGAACAGCCAGCCCAGCGGACTCTCAGCCTGGTTCATGGTGACGGACCGGGCCGGTCGCGCCTTGCCGCGTCCCGGCGCGTCGCCGTCAACTGCTCGTTCGATCAGTAGGCGGGATTGGGCCATTGGTCGGTCGGGCATTATCGGCTCCTCCATTTCGATTCGCTTTTCTCTTGCCACAGAGGAGAAACTGTAGGACAGCACAAAACCACATTGGTTAGTTATCGGGCTGGGGCAAAGCCATGATTACCCGAATTCGCGAAGTTCGACGCGCACGCGGCATGACATTGGACGACGTGGCGAAAGCCTGCGTCCCGCCGACCACGCCGCAGACCATCGGTCGGCTGGAAACCGGTACCCGCACGGTTTCCGTCGGTTGGCTCAATCGCATTGCCGTCGCGCTTGGCGTCGACGCCGCCGACCTGGTCGACCATCCCGATCGCGGCGAATTGCCGGTCGTCGCGATACTGGGCGCCAATGGCCCCACCGCCCCCAAACGTCAGGCGCTGGTCGTCCCGCCACGCCCGGCCGGCGGGCAGATCGCGATGACCGTGTCCGCCAGCATCGGCGACTATCGGGCCGGTGACGAAATCTGGTGCGAGAGGCTGGCTCCGGAAGACTATGCCCACGCCCTCAACCGCGACGTGCTGGTTCCCCGCCCCGCCGGCCGCTTCCTGTTCGGCCGTCTGATCGGGCGGGAGGATGGCAAGCTGCATTTGCTTCCACCCGGCGCTGGCGGGCGACAAAGCGTCGTCGCCGATCCGCCCTGGGCTGCCGTCGCGGTCCGGCTGGTGCGGGCGCTGTAGCGGCCGCTTTCGACCCATTGCGGACATTGGCCCCTCCCCTCGATGGGGAGGGGTTGGGGTGGGGTGATGCTGGGCATGAAACGCTGCGGAAGCGGAAAATCACCCCCACCTGGCCTCCCCCATCAAGGGGGAGGGATTTGCGCCGAGTTCGTTGGGATGACGAAAACGGAAGCGCGGCCCGCTCACCCCGCCGGGGAGAGGGATTTTGAGCGTCCGCCTTCCATCCAAGGCAGACATCAGGAACAACGACACTTGCCCTGATCAAAGTGGCGTGGCATCGGCGCGCAACCGCGATGCGCGGGCGCTTAGCTCAGTTGGTAGAGCATCTCGTTTACACCGAGAGGGTCGGCGGTTCGAGCCCGTCAGCGCCCACCAGTTTCGATTGGTGACCCGCTGGCCGGTTTTCGCGCTCTCTTCGCGCTGCCTCCCGGTTCCTATCGAAACCGCTCGGCTGCGCTCGGGCGCTCAAACCGCCGCGACCTTCCCCACTTCCCCGAAATAGCGCCGCATCGCCTCGCTTGCCTGCGGCGACAGCTCGACAAACACGCGGCGGCCGTCGTGCGGATCGGCCCGACGCTTGAACAGGCCGGCGTCGGTCATCGACTTGATCCAGCGCAACGCGGTCGTCGCCGGCACCGCCGCGGCAATGCACAGCGACGAGACCGGGACCCGATGCTGCGCGATCTCCGCCTGCAGCAGGTCCAGCAACATGTCCCAGGCGGGGTCCGCAAACAGCTCTTCGTCAAAAAAGCGGGCGCGCAGCCGCCGCGCCCGGATGACCTGGCGAACCGTGTCGAGCGACACCGGCGGCATGTCCCCGACGACTGATTCCGGCTTTTCGATCGCCGGCGCGGCCGGACCCACCGAAAGTCGTGCCAGCGTCGCCGCGATCCGGCTGACTTCGTCCGACAATTGGCGAAGTCGGACCGAACCGGGTTCCTTGGAAATGTCATGGAGGCGATCGCCAACCGACCGCCGGGCCGTGGCGAGCGCAAGGGCGGCCACCCGGTCGGACGGCGGCGGGTCCACCAGCAGCTCGATCGACGGATGGCTGATGCGCGCCATGATCCGGTCGACAAGGGGCAGCGGCGAGGAAATGATCGTCGGAACCTGGCCCGTGCTCGCTTCTGCCTCGACCCTGTCGAGCAGCAAATCGAGAGGTCCGCCCATGTCGCGGTCAAGCTCGACCCAGATCGCACTGGCCTGGGGCTGTATTTCGATCCGTTCGGCCGCCTCCTCGATCGGCACGGCGACCACGCGAAAGCCACCGGATTCGGCCGTGACCACGGCCCGCGCCCGCGCCTCGTCGGAAGAAGCCGCAATCAGGATTGGAGGGGGTCCGGCGAATTCGCCGAGGTCGGATGCATCCGGGCAAGCGCTCACATTCATCGTCAGGGAATCCTTTGACGAAATGAACCGAGCGGGATGCTTTTAAATGCGAAACCGGAGCAATGTCAGCCCGGAATTGTCTCCGATACGAACATATCGGCTACGGGATGGTAATGGCGCCCAATTAGCTGCGCCGCCATGAATCGCATCATCGATCCCCGAACCCTGAACCGCGCCCGGTGGTTCGCCGACCTTACGACCGCGCTCGTTGAAGCGGACCGCCTCCTGTCCCTGCTGGAAACCCAGGGAATCTATCCGGTTGAAATGGTCCGGCTGCGCCAGAATGTCCGGGCGGTTCGATCCGAACTGGAGCTACTCAATCAGGTTGTCCGCATCGGCAAGCGGGTCATCGAAGCACCCTGGCCCGACGTTGCAGCCGGTCGCTAGGCGCCGATCTGGGCGTCGCCATCTTCCGCGACGGGCTCCATGAACGGGCCGATCGCGGGTGCTTGCCAACCCGCGGTCGCGCAGAAACCGCGATTGAGGAATGCCGCCTTGCCATATTGAAGCGGCTTGCCATCAAGCCCGTCGACCCGCCCTCCGGCGGCAAGCAGCACGGCATGGCCTGCCGCCGTGTCCCATTCGCTGGTTGGGCTGAGGCGCGGGTAGATGTCGGCATCGCCTTCCGCCACGACGCAGAATTTCAATGACGATCCCACCGACACATGGTCGCACAGGCCAATGGCCTCTGCGAGATAATCGTCGGTCGCCTGGTTGTAATGCGATTTGGAGGCGATCGCGGCGCGGCGTTCGCCCAGGGGCCGAGTGTGGATCGGCCGCCGCTCTCCGCCTTCCTCGACAAACGCGCCCCCAAAGTTACCGGTGCCGACGATGCCGCCCCACAATTTGCCGATCGCGGGCTGGTAGACGACGCCAAGTTTCGGGCAGCCGCCGGCAATCAGGCCAATGTTGACGGTATAATCGTCGCCGCCGCGGATGAATTCCTTGGTCCCGTCGAGCGGATCGACCAGGAAATAGGTGTCGTCATGCGCCGGGATGCGGCCTGCGGCGACTTCCTCCTCGGCGATCACCGGAATGCCCGGCGCTGCCTCGGCCAGGGCGCGCAAAATGATCTTCTCCGCCGCCCGGTCGCAGATGGTGACGGGTGACTGGTCGCCCTTGGTTTCGACCTCGAAGCCTGCCTCGACCAACTTCAATATCTCGGCCCCCGCCGCGCGTGCGGTGGCCACCAGGGCCTCGAGGAGCTGCTTTTCATTCAAATCCATCACCGCTCATCCTGGGTAGCAACCACACTCCGCTCATCCTGGGTAGCAACCACACTCCGCTCATCCCGATTAGCAACTATACTCCGCTCATCCTGAGTAGCCGCCGAAGGCGGCGTATCGAAGGACGAGCGAACGAAGAGCTTACGAGCGAACAACTGAATTGCCTCCCAATCGCCCCGGATCAGCGCTTCCTTCTTGGCACGAGTCCAACCCTTGATCTGCCGCTCCGCGGCAAAGGCCTGATCCCGTTCCGGGAAGTTCTGGTGCCAAACCAGCTCCACCGGGCGTCGCTTTTGAGTGTAGCCCGGCAGCAACCCGGATTGATGGGCACCGAACCGCGCCTCGAGATCATCGGTATGCCCTACGTAGTAACTGCCGTCAGAGCAGCGAAGCATGTAGGCGTAGAAGCTCATGCTCGTCCTTCGATACGGGGCCTCACAAGCTCGGCCCCTACTCAGGATGAGCGGACCGAGGATTTCCCATCATCTCGGCGCCATCCGGATGCCGCCGTCCAGCCGGATGCTTTCGGCATTGAGGTAGACATTCTCGACGATGAACACGGCAAGCTTGCCATACTCCTCTGCGGTGCCAAGGCGCTTCGGGAAGGGCACCTGAGCCGCCAACGCGTCCTGAACATTCTGCGGCATCATCGCCATCATCGGCGTCTTGAAGATGCCCGGCAGGATGGTGTTGACGCGCACGCCGTCGTTCATCAGGTCGCGGGCAATCGGCAGCGCCATCGCCAGCACGCCGCCCTTCGACGCCGAATAGGCCGCCTGGCCGATCTGCCCGTCCTCGGCCGCGACGGATGCGGTGTTGATGATCACCCCGCGCTCACCGTCCTCCAGTGGGTCGGCGGCGACCATGCCATAGGCCGAGTAGGCGATGCAGCGGAACGAGCCGACCAGGTTGATGCCGATCGCCAGTTCGAACTGGTGCATCGGATAGCGTTTCAATTCGCCGGTCGCCTTGTCCTTGCCGACCGTCTTCACCGCATTGGCCACCCCGGCGCAGTTGACCAGGATCCGCTCCTGGCCATGGGCGGCGCGGGCCTTGTCGAACGCGGCCGCGACCTTCTCGTCGCTGGTCACGTCGACCTCGCAGAACACCCCGCCAATCTCGGCAGCGATCTTTTCGCCCTTGTCGACGTCGCGGTCGAAGATGGCGACCTTGGCGCCCTTGGCTGCCAGCGCCCGCGCGGTCGCCTCGCCCAGGCCCGATGCGCCACCGGTCACGACTGCTGCTGTTCCGTCGATTTTCATCTCTTTTCCTTTCGTCATCCCGGGCTTGACCCGGGATCCACCTGTTCTTTCCACCGTCGCTAGAAGGAAGGTGGACCCCGGATCAAGTCCGGGGTGACGGTCATTTTTCCTCGGCCTTCACCACCGCCAGCACCGCATCGACCTGCACCTGCGCGCCGGCCTTGGCGTTCAGTTCTGCGACCACCCCGTCGAACGGCGCGATTAGCCCATGCTCCATTTTCATGGCTTCCAGCGTCAGCAACCTTTGCCCCTTGGCAACATTTTCTCCCCGCGATACGTCGACGCTGGTCACCTTCCCCGGCATCGGCGCCATGATTGCGCCATCGGCAATACCGTGGCCGACGCTGCCGCGCGACGAACGGTCGAACTCATAGGCCTGGCCCTCGTAAAACACGACCACCCGCTCATCGTCGCGGAAGCCGGAAACGGCCGCCATTGGCTGGTCATCGTCGAGCTCGATGCGCCGGAACTGACCCGTACGACCCAGCGCGACACCAGTATTGGCCGGCCCGTTCAACCGAAAGCCGGAAAGCTCCGCATAGCCTTCCTCGTCCTCAGCCATCGCAACCGCGGCGGCTCCGCGCCAGATTGGGTCGTCCGGCTCGGATTCGGGCACCAGCTCGTCCAGCTTGCGCTCGATGAAGCCGGTGTCGATCCGCGCATGGACGAAATCCTCGTCGAGCACCGCATTGAACAGGAAGCCGGCGTTGGTGTGCACCGGCCAGACTTCGACTTCATCCAGGATGCTGGCAAGCTCGCCGATCGCCTCGGCGCGGTCCTCGCCCCAGGCAACAAGCTTGGCAATCATCGGGTCATAGAAAGGCGAGATGGCATCGCCCTCCTCGACCCCGGTTTCGATCCGCCCCTCATTGCCGAGATCGAAATGCTCGAGCCGTCCAACGCTCGGCAGGAAGCCCTTGGCCGGATCCTCGGCGTAAAGCCGCGCCTCGATCGCGTGGCCGTTGATCGACAGTTCGTCTTGCGTCTTGGGCAGCCTCTCACCGCTGGCGACGCGGAGCTGCCATTCTACCAGGTCTACACCCGTGATCTCCTCGGTCACCGGATGCTCGACCTGCAGCCGTGTGTTCATTTCCATGAACCAGATGCGGTCGGCGCGGAGGCCCTCCGACGCGTCGGCGATGAACTCGATCGTCCCCGCGCCCTCGTAATTGACCGCTTTTGCCGCGCGCACCGCCGCCTGGCAAACCGCCTCGCGCGTCGCTTCGTCCATGCCCGGCGCGGGAGCTTCCTCGATCACCTTCTGGTGGCGCCGCTGCAGCGAGCAATCGCGCTCGAACAGGTGGACGACATTGCCGTGGGCATCGCCGAAGACCTGGACCTCGATGTGGCGGGGACTAAGGATATATTTCTCGATCAGCACCCGGTCATCGCCGAAGCTCGACGCCGCCTCGCGCTTGCAGCTTTCCAGTAACTCTTTGAAATCACTTGCCTTATCGACGCGGCGCATGCCCTTGCCGCCGCCCCCTGCGACCGCCTTGATCAGCACCGGATAACCGATTGCATCGGCCTCACTTTGAAGCCGCTGCTCAGTCTGGTCCTCGCCGTGGTAACCGGGCGTCACGGGCACACCGGCGTCGGCCATCAGCTGCTTCGCGGCATCCTTGAGGCCCATGGCCCGGATGCTGTCCGATTTTGGCCCGACCCAGATCAGGCCTGCCTCAATCACGCCCTGGGCGAAATCCGCATTCTCGCTGAGGAAGCCATAGCCGGGGTGGATCGCCTGGGCCTTGCTCGCCTTGGCGGCGGCAATGATCTTCTCTCCGACCAGATAGCTTTCGCGCGCCGGGCTCGGGCCGATGTGCACCGCCTCGTCGGCCATCCGTACGTGCAGCGCCTTGGAGTCGGCGTCCGAATAGACCGCGACCGTCCGGATCCCCATCTTCCGCGCGGTACGGATGATCCGGCAGGCGATTTCTCCGCGATTGGCGATGAGGAGGGATTTGATCTTCACGGCATCACATCCTGAACACGCCAAACTGCGGCTTGTCGGGGATCGGCGCGTTGAGGCACGCCGCGAAGGCCAGGCCCAGCACATCGCGCGTCTGAACCGGATCGATAATCCCGTCGTCCCATAACCGCGCGGTGGCGTGCCACGGGTTGCCCTGCGCCTCATAATCGTCGCGGATCGGCTGCTTGAACGCCTCGGCCTCCTCCGGCGTCCATTTGGCTGCGTCGGCGTGGACCGTGGCTAGCACGCTCGCCGCCTGCTCTCCGCCCATCACGCTGATCCGGCTGTTGGGCCAGGTGAACAGGAAGCGGGGCGAATAGGCGCGGCCGCACATGCCGTAATTGCCGGCGCCGAAACTGCCGCCGATCAAAATGGTGACCTTTGGCACGGTCGCGGTGGCGACGGCGGTGACCAGCTTGGCGCCATGCTTGGCGATGCCTTCCGCCTCATATTTGCCGCCGACCATGAAGCCCGAGATATTCTGCAGGAACAGCAGCGGAATGCGCCGTTGGCAGGCAAGCTCGATGAAATGCGCGCCCTTCACCGCGCTCTCGCTGAATAGCACACCATTGTTGGCGAGGATCGCGACCGGAATGCCCCAGATATGGGCGAAGCCGCACACGAGCGAACTTCCGAACAGCGGTTTGAATTCGTGGAATTCGCTGCCGTCGACGATTCGGGCGATCACCTCATGCACGTCATAGGGCGCGCGGACATCGTCTGGGATGATCGAGTAAAGCTCCTCGGCGTCATACAGCGGCGGGCGCGGTTCGCGCGTCTCGACCTCCGCCCCCGCCTCGCTGCCCAAATGTGAAACGATGTCGCGGACGATGGTCAGCGCATGCTCGTCATCCTCGGCAAGATGGTCGACCACGCCCGACCTGCGCGCATGGAGGTCGCCGCCTCCCAGCTCCTCGGCGCTGATCTCCTCGCCCGTCGCGGCCTTCACCAGCGGCGGGCCGGCGAGGAAGATGGTGCCCTGGCCCCGGACGATGACGCTCTCGTCGCTCATCGCCGGGACATAGGCGCCGCCGGCAGTGCAGCTGCCCATCACGCAGGCGATCTGGGCGATGCCCTTCGAGCTCATCTGCGCCTGGTTGAAGAAGATGCGGCCGAAATGGTCGCGGTCGGGGAACACCTCGGCCTGGTGCGGCAGGTTCGCTCCACCACTGTCGACCAGGTAGATACATGGCAGCCGGTTGGCCTCGGCAATCTCCTGCGCGCGGAGATGCTTCTTGACCGTCATCGGATAGTAGGTGCCACCCTTCACCGTCGCGTCGTTGGCGACGATCATCACCTGCCGCCCGCTGACCCGGCCGATGCCGGCGATCATCCCCGCGCCGGGCACCTCGCGGTGATAAAGGTCGCATGCGGCGAGCTGGCCGATTTCGAGGAAGGGCGAACCGGGATCGAGCAGCCGCTCGACCCGGTCGCGAGGGAGCAGCTTGCCGCGCGAAACGTGTCGCTCGCGGTGCTTCTCGGGTCCGCCCCTGGCTGCCTTGGCGACATCCTTGCGGAGCTTCTCCGCCAGCGCGCGATTGTGCGCGGAGCGAGCCTGTGCCTCGGCGCTGCTTAAGTCCAGCTTGCTGTCGATCCGTGGTGCGCTCATGCCGCTCGCGTAGCGAGTGCGATGCGTCTTGCCTAGCGGGTGCGGCTATTGCGGCCGGTTCGCGCGGGCCTGGATATAGGCGATGATCGCCGCGCGCTCCTGCGGCGTTAGCTTCGACAGCGAGCTCTGCGCGATTGCTTTCATCAGGCCGAGGTCCGGTTTCGACTTGCCCTTGCCGGTTGTCAGCAGCTCATCCAGCTCTCCAGGCGTGAAAGCCGCCGCGATGTTCAGGTCAGGTGTAAAGCCCTCATAGCCCTGGAGTTCGCCATTGTGGCAGGAGGTACAAATTGTCTGCGTCAGGTGGCGGCCCCATTCATGGCTTGGGCCCATGTCGACCGGGGGCTTGGCGCGGTAGCGGACGATCTGCTGCTGCGCATTCCCGAAGCCCCGCTTCAGATCCTCCTCAAAGCCTTTGCCTTTGCGGATCGGTGGCAATTGCTTTCCCTCCGGTTTGAAAGTGCGGAGATAGGCAATGATCGCCGCCAGGTCGGCGTCACTCAGGAACTGATAACTCTCCACCGGCATGAACCAGAATTCGCGGCCGTCCTTGGGCTTGCCGTGGCGGATCAGCTGGTCGAGTTCCGCGTCGCTATAGCTGGCCAAAAGAAGCGTAACGTTGGGCGCGTTCATGTCGCCATAGTCAGGATCGTCCGAAGTGACGTTGGTGCCCTGCAAGTTGGCTCCGTGGCAGACGGTGCAGGCATGCACTTCCGCCATTCGCTTGCCATGAGCGATCTTCGACGCCTCGTCCTTGTAATCGGCACCCTCGAAGGTCAGCTGCGCCGGAACAACCGGCGCTTCGGAATCAGTTGATTCCTTTGGGGCACTGCACGCTGAAAGGCTGGCCAGAGCCAGCAGGATCACGATCTTCTGCATCGCGACTCTCCCCTGATCGGGGAAAGGACTTAATCCAAATTATGCTTGAAGTCGCTACGCTCCGATCAACTCCCGCCCGATCAGCATCCGGCGGATTTCGTTTGTACCGGCGCCAATGTCGAGCAGCTTGGCGTCACGCATGTAGCGTTCGACCGGCCAGTCCTTGGTGTAGCCTGCTCCGCCCAGCGCCTGCACCGCCTCGCCGGCAACCTTGAACGCACTTTCGGATGCCAGCAGGATCGCTCCTGCTGCATCGAACCGGGTGGTCCGTCCCGCATCGCAATTCTTGGCGACCTGGTAGACGTAGGCGCGTGCCGAATTGAGCGCGACATACATGTCGGCGACCTTGGCCTGCATCAGCTGGAAGGCACCGATCGGCTTGCCAAACTGCTTGCGCTCCCGGACATAGGGGATGACCGTGTCGAGGCAGGCCTGCATGATGCCGAGCTGGATACCGGCGAGCACGGTCCGCTCATAATCGAGACCGCTCATCAGCACGCCGACCCCGCCATTTTCCGGACCCATGATATTTTCGGCCGGAACGAAGCAGTCCTCGAACACCAGCTCACAAGTCGGCGATCCGCGCATGCCGACCTTGTCGACCTTCTGGCCAATCGAGAAGCCTTCCATGTCCTTCTCGATAATGAAGGTGGTGATGCCGCGGCTGCCATCCTCCGGCGATGTCTTGGCATAGACTACCAGCGTGTCGGCGTGGGAACCGTTGGTGATCCAGAACTTCGTGCCGTTGAGCCGATAACCGTTGCCCGATTTCTCGGCCTTCAGCTTCATGCCGACGACGTCGCTGCCCGCGCCCGCCTCGCTCATCGCCAGCGCGCCGACATGCTCGCCGCTGATCAGTTTGGGGAGATATTTGCGCTTCTGTTCCTCATTGGCCCAGCGGCGGATCTGGTTGACGCACAGGTTGCTGTGCGCGCCATAGCTCAGGCCCACCGAGGCCGAGGCGCGCGCCACTTCCTCTTGCGCGACGACATGCTCGAGATAGCCGAGGCCCAGGCCGCCCCATTCTTCCTCGACGGTAATTCCGTGGAGGCCCAGCTCGCCCATCTGCGGCCACAATTGCTTCGGGAATTCATCCTTCTCGTCGATCTCGGCGGCGATGGGCGCAATCTGCTCGCGGGCGAAGCGCTCGGTCGTTTCGCGGATCGTGTCCGCCATTTCACCAAGGCCGAAATCGAGGCCAGGCATGTCGCTCATCATATTCTCCTGTCGCCGGCGCGCCTAGCATCCAGCTGAACCCTTGGACAAGGCGGGGTCAGCGACTATGTGCAGCGCAGCACAATTCCCTGGCCCAAGCGAGTCTCGACCATGTCCACCGATCCGATTGTCATCCTTTCCACCGCCCGCACGCCGATGGGTTCCATGCAGGGCGCCCTTGCCGACGTTTCCGCCACGGATCTCGGTGCGACCGTCGTCAAGGCCGTCGTCGAACGCGCGGGGATCAAGGGCGATGATATCGACCGCATCTACATGGGCTGCGTACTTCCCGCTGGCCTCGGGCAAGCTCCGGCGCGCCAGGCCGCGCTCAAGGCCGGCCTGCCCAAGTCGGTCCAGGCGACCACGGTCAACAAGGTGTGCGGTTCGGGCATGCAGACCGTCATCATGGCCGAAGAAGCGCTGAAGGCCGGCAACGCAGACCTGATCGTCGCAGGCGGCATGGAGTCGATGACCAACGCGCCCTATATCTTGAAGAAGCATCGCTCGGGCGCCCGCATCGGCCACGACACGGCCTATGACCATATGTTCCTTGATGGCCTGGAGGACGCCTATGAGCCGGGCCGGGCGATGGGCACCTTTGCCCAGGAAACGGCCAACCAATATCAGCTGACCCGCGAGGAACAGGATAATTATTCGATCGAGAGCCTGGCGCGGGCCAAGGCGGCGATCGACGCCGGTGCCTTTGCCGACGAGATCGTGCCGGTCGTGATCCAGGGCCGCGGCGGCGAGACGGTGGTCGATACCGACGAGGCACCGGGCAGGGGTCGTCCCGACAAGATCCCGACACTGAAGCCGGCCTTTGCCAAGGATGGCACGATCACCGCGGCGACCAGCTCGTCAATTTCCGATGGCGCTGCCGCGCTGGTACTGGCTCGACAGTCGGACGCCGACGCCAAGGGCCTGAAGCCGGTGGCGCGAATCGTCGCTTCGGCT
Organism: Sphingomicrobium sp.; assembly: GCA_035720125.1. GTDB lineage: Bacteria > Pseudomonadota > Alphaproteobacteria > Sphingomonadales > Sphingomonadaceae > Sphingomicrobium. The sequence goes on from DASTOV010000163.1 coordinate 29,201, forward strand.
GCCCATGCCCGCGAGCCGAGCGAGTTCACGCTCGCCCCAGCCGGCGCGATCGAAAAGGTGCTGGAAAAGGCCGGCTGGAATGTCGACGATGTCGACCTGTGGGAGGTCAACGAAGCCTTCGCCTGCGTTGCCATGTTCGCCATGCGCGATCTCGGCATCCCGCACGAGAAGATCAATGTCCATGGCGGCGCGACGGCGCTCGGCCACCCGATCGGAGCCAGCGGCGCCCGACTGATCGTCACATTGATCGGCGCGCTCAAGTCCAAGGGCAAGACGCGCGGCGTTGCCAGCCTGTGCATCGGGGGCGGCGAGGCCACGGCGGTCGCGGTGGAGCTGGTCTAAGGTCTCTTCGACTGCGTCCATTTGCTGCAAGTTGCTACAAATGCTAATCCCCCGACCCTCTCAAAGAGGGGGACTAGCTATGAAGAACGTGCTTTTGGCCGCTGTTGCGGTCGTGGCTCTCGTCGGTTGCCAGCAGCCAGCAGAAAGTTCTGACGAAGCTGCTGCGGCCAATGACGTAACGGCGGTCGCGCCGGAGGCGACACCAACGGCGATGGTCACCGCGAACGGTACCACCCCCGGCACCTTCGAAGTCACAGCGAAAGACGGCACCAAGAGCCAGACGGTCCTAAGGGAAGACGGCACCTATTCGGATATGGATGCAAGCGGTGCGGAAGTCGCCAAGGGCACATGGACGGTCACGGACGGCAAGACCTGCTTCGACCCGGACGGCGATGAAGGCGCAACCTGCTACGCCGAGACCGCGGTGGGAGCCGACGGATCCTTCACCGCTACACCCGATGAGGGTGATCCCGTGACCGTGAAGAAGGTCGGCTAAGGCCAAGCCGGCTGCGTCGCGCCATCAGGGTGCGTTAAGCGCCCAAACCTGCTACGTGCCCCCTTCCTCGTAAAAACAGGGAGAGAGACATGCGGATAGTGATGACCTCACTGGCCGTGCTGGCGCTCGTGGCGTGCGGGCAGCCGGCCGAAACGACCAACGACATGAGCGCTGAGGACGCCAACATGTCGATGGATGCCAATATGGCGATGGACGCCAATGCGGTAACGCCGGCTGGATTTCAGATCAATGAAACCAGCTGGGAGTTCACCATGGACGGCAAGGCACAAACCGAGACCATCGACGCCAGCGGCAATTACGTTGCCTGGTCCGGAACCGAGCATATCGACCATGGCACGGCAGTCATGAAGGACGGCAAGGCCTGCTTCGACAGCGCGATGGATGAGGAAGGCGAGATCTGCTGGACGACGTCGCCGACTGAAATTGCGGTTGGCCAATCGTTCGAAACGACTAGCGACAAGGGCGAGAAGCTGACCGTCAAGCGGATCGCCTTTGTGCCGGTGCCCGACAATGTGAAGCCATAGTCAGGGCACGGACGCCGATTAACCGAAGGAAGCGATGATCGGGCAGGGTCCTGCCCGGTCCTCGCCGCATTCCTTTGCCAGGCGGGCAAGAAACGTCCGCGACTGCTTCAGTTCAGCAATCTTCTCGTCCAGTGCCCTGATCCGCGCCCGGGCCATTTCCCGCGCCCGGGCCCGATCTTCACCGGCATCCAGCGCTATCAGCTCGCCAATCTCAGCCAGCGTGAATCCCGCGGCCTGCGCGCGCCTGATGAATGCGATCCGATCGAGGTCGCGCGTGTCATAGCGACGGATTCCCCCGGCACGCGGAGGTACCGCGAGCAGCCCCCTTCGCTGGTAGAATCGGACGGTTTCGATGCCGACGCCAGCCGCGCTGGCCAGCGTACCGATGGTTAAGTCAGCCATGCCTGCTTCCGTACCAGGGTACGGGTGTCATGCAATCATAGCCGATGCTTTTCTAGCCCTTGCCCGCATAGGCGATGCATTCGACCTCGAGCAGCGCGCCGAGAGCCAGTCCGTCCGCCCCGAAGGCGCTCCTCGCAGGGAATTTGCCGTCAGGGAAATAGGTCACATAGACTTTGTTGAATGCCGGCCAGTCGGCCATGTTGTCGAGCATCACGGTGCATTTGACGACATCGCCCCAGCCAAGGCCTGCCGACGTCAGCGCCGCGCCAAGATTGTCCATTGCCAGTCTGGCCTGCGCCTCCATGCCGTCGGCCAGCTTGCCATCGGCGGTGACCCCGAGTGCGCCCGACAGGTAGACCGTATCGCCGGCCCGGACCGCGCTGGAGAACGGCAATCGCTGGCCGTTGATGCTGGGTTCGCCGATGCGTTGGATTTGGTCTTGCGCCATGGCTGGTGTGGATAGGACCAGGCAAGCAGCCAAAGCAAATGCGGTCTTCATGGCGGTCCCCTTCTTGTTCCCGGCGAACAGGTCAATCGTCGAACTCTTCCCCTTCGTCGACGCCCCAGATATCGCCCTGCGCGATCCAGCCTTTGCGCGTGCCGACCTGGATGCGACACCAACTTCCATTGCACTTTTCGAGGCGGCCGACCACGCCATGTTCGGCGCGATATCGGACCGGTGCGTTGGCTTCGGGCTTGGTACGGATATCGCGCGGCTCGCCGGGCTTGACGATGCCGGTCCGCCGGTCGCTCAGCAGCGTAACCAGCATCCAGCCCTGGGTCCCGTCCGGATCCTCAATCTTGCGCCAGTTGGGATAGACCTGCACGACGCGGATCGGCAGGTCGCGGCGCTTGAAAAGCCAGATGCCGGGATAGTTTCGGCCGGGGCCGGTGCGCATCATCGCCTCCCCGCTGGCAATCGAGGCCCAGTAGGGCGGCTTCTTGTCCTGTGCGTCAGCAGCGGTTGCCAGTGCCAGCAATACGCCAAGCAGCACCCCTCGCCTGAACATCAGGCCCCCGTCAGGATGCGGTCGACGAGCTGTTTCACCGTTGGAACGAAACCGTTCGAATAGAAAGGGTCGCTCTGAAAGCGGAAGGCCGAATGACCGGCGAACATCAAATTTTGCTCGACATCGCCCCCATGTGCGATTTCCTGCAATGTCTTTTGAATGCAGAAGCTGCGCGGGTCGGCCAGGCGGCCCGTCGAATTCTTCTCATTGTCGGCCCAGCTTGAAAAGCTGCACTGCGACAGACAGCCCATGCACGCAGCCTGATCGGTCCGGATCAGCTTTTCCTCGTCAGGGGTAACGAACACCAGCGTGTCGTCGGGTGTCTTCATTGCATTGGTGAAGCCTGCGCCGAACCATTCGCGCGCGTGCTGAAGGTCGCCCTTTGTGACCCAGTAATTCTTCTTGTTGCCGATGCCGACGTCGAGCTCGAACGCATGATCTCCGATCGGCTCCTTGGTGAAGGCGATCTGGCGATCGCTGCGCGCTTCGAGGTGGCGCAGGAAGGGGTTGCGGACCGCCGAGGAATAGAAGCCCGTCGGCGAAAAACGATGGAGCAGGACATCGCCCTCCTCCAGGGTCATCAGCCGCGCCTTCCACGCCGGCGGGATCGGGCTTTCCTGGGTCAGCAGTGGACGGGTTCCGAATTGGAAGGCGATCTGGCCGAGCTCGGGGTTGTCGATCCAGTCGTTCCATTCGTCGAGCCGCCATACGCCGCCGGCCATGACGATCGGCACCTCGTCGCTGATGCCACCCTCGCGCATCACGTCGCGCAATTCCTTGACGCGCGGATAGGGGTCCTGCGGCTTGCGCGGGTCCTCCGCATTGGAAAGGCCATTGTGACCGCCGGCCAGCCATGGGTCTTCATAAACCACGGCGCTCAGCCACTCCGCCGCCTTGGAATATGCTCGCTTCCACAGCGCGCGGAAAGCGCGGCCCGAAGAAATGATCGGCAAATAGGAAACGCCGTACGACGCCGCGATTTCCGACAGCTTGTAGGGCATTCCGGCACCGCAGGTGACGCCCGACACCATCCCCTTGGTCCGCTCCAGCACGCCGTGAAGCACCCGCTGCGCGCCGCCCATTTCCCACAGCACGTTGATGTTGATCGCGCCCTTGCCGCTGGCGATTTCATAGGCGCGCCTTACTTGCGCCACCGCACCCTCGACGGCGTATGCAATCAGCTCTTCATGCCGTTCCCGCCGCGTCAGCGCCCTGTAGACCTGCGGGATGATCCGTCCTTCAGGATCGTAGCTGTCGGCATTGACCGCTGAGACCGTACCGATGCCACCGGCCGCCGCCCAGGCCCCCGAGCTGGCATGGTTGGTCGCTGAAACGCCCTTCCCGCCCTCGATCAGCGGCCAGACCTCGCGGCCGCCGTACAGGATCGGCTTCAAGCCCTTGAACAACTGTCTCTCCCAAATTGGTTCGCGGCCCCTATAGGCCGCTCGGTACGGCTTGGCGCGCAAAAAATGTGGTCAGGTCGTTAGCACATAGTCGAGCCCTATATCGACCGCGGGGGCCGACTGGGTAATCCTCCCAACCGAAATATAATCGACGCCGGTTTCGGCGACACTCCGGATCGTATCCAGATTGACGCCGCCGGATGCCTCCAACGGCACGCGGCCGGAAACCAGCTCTACTGCCTGCCTCAGCGTCTGAGGTTTCATATTATCAAGCAACAAGCGATCGGCTCCAGCCGCCAGCGCCGGCTCGATCTGGTCGATGCGATCGACTTCGACCTGGATCGGCAGGTTGCTGCCATAGGCCCTCGCCGCCGCGACCGCCTCGGCAACGCCCCCCGCGACACCGACATGATTGTCCTTGATCAGCAATCCGTCGTCGAGCCGCATGCGATGGTTTTGGGCGCCGCCCATGCGCGCGGCATATTTTTCGAGCGCGCGAAGCCCGGGGATGGTCTTTCGGGTATCGAGCAACGTGGCGCCGGTTCCGGAAATCGCATCGACATAGCGTCGCGTCAGCGTGGCAATCCCGGACAAATGCTGCAGCGTGTTGAGCGCCGACCGCTCGGCGGTCAGCATCGCGCGTGCCTTGCCTTCGAGGCGAAGCAGGACAGCGCCCGCTTCAACCTTGTCTCCATCGCTAACCAGCTTTTCGAGCAGCATGTCCGGATCGAGCGCGCGGAAGAAAGCGATCGCAATGTCGATTCCCGCCACGACGATCGGCTCCCGGCAATTCATCTCGGCGGAGAAGCGCGCCTTTTCGGCGATCGTGGCCATGGAAGTTACATCGCCGCCTGATCCGAGATCTTCGGCAAGCACGCGCTGCACGAAGTCTTCAAGGTCAAAGCCGGGAATCGCGCTCATGTCCTGCCCTAAACGTGGGTTTGACGCGCGCGCAAGCCGGCTTACACCAGCGGCATGGATCGCACCGAGGCCAATACCGGTACCCGCGAAGTCAGCGAGCGGCTGCGCTTCGATGTGGCTGCGCTCGAAAAGTGGATGACGGGTCATGTGCCAGGCGTTGCCGGTCCGCTGACCATCAGCCAGTTCAAGGGCGGCCAGTCCAACCCCACTTACCGGATCGACACATCGTCCGGTCGTTCCTTCGTCCTTCGCCGCAAGCCACCGGGCACCCTGCTGCCGGGGGCCCACGCCGTTGACCGCGAGGCGCGCGTCATGACTGCTTTGGGAGCGCAGGGCTTTCCGGTGCCGCAGGTTCACGGCCTATGCGAGGATGGCAATGTCATCGGCACCCCCTTCTTCGTCATGGACCTGG
>DASTOV010000164.1:0-7684 GCA_035720125.1 Sphingomicrobium sp.
GAATTGCTTGATCGCACCCTCGGCGAGCGGATCAACGTGGTGACCGAACTTGCCGACGACGCCTGGCCGGTGTTCGTGGATGCGCACCAGCTTGAAAACGCGATCGTCAACCTGGCCGTCAATGCGCGCGACGCGATGGACGGCACGGGAAAGCTGACGATCCGCTCGGCCAACCGAGCCATGAAGGCCAACGAGGTCGGCGACATAAGGGCCGGCGACTATCTTTGCATCGACGTTACGGATACCGGCTGCGGCATGACCCCTGAAGTCAAGGATCGCGCATTCGAGCCATTCTTCACCACCAAGGCGGTCGGCAAGGGCACGGGCCTGGGCCTCAGCCAGATATTCGGCTTCGCCCACCAGTCAGGCGGCGAAGTCGGGATTGAAAGTGAGGTTGGCAAGGGAACAACCGTGTCCATTTACCTGCCGCGAACGGATGTCGAGGCAAGTAATGTCCGCACGCATCCCGCGGTGCAGGCGAGGACGGAGGATGACATGACGGTGCCTGGTGCCCGCATCCTGCTCGTCGAGGACGACCCTCGCGTGCGCACCGCGACGGTCGGAGCGCTTGAGGACCTCGGCTATGAGCCCATCGCCTGCGCAAGCGGGGCGGACGCGCTCGCCCTGTTCGACAGCATGGAGTTCGACCTCGTTATTTCCGATGTCATCATGCCGGAAATGACCGGCCCCGAAATGGTCCGCGAACTCAAGCGACGCCGCACCGACGTCGCCGTATTGTTCGTCACCGGCTATGTCGGAGAGGGGGAAGGCGACGATCTGGTCGGCTACGACCTTTTGCGCAAGCCGTTCACCGTCAGCACCTTGTCGTCGGCGGTGGCGACAGCGTTGGCACGGACGCCCAAGGGAACGCCTAGCGAATCGCGCCAGAGCGGAGGAGCCGCGGCAGCAGGCTGATCGCTGCAAGGAGCGGGTGACGCTTTTGCCAGGGCTTGAGCTGGATCTCGGTCCCGGCGTGGCGATTGATTTTCCAGGCAATATATTCGGCACCGCCGGCATAGGTGAGGCTTGCCTTGGCCAGCCGTGCCACGGACAGCAGCTTGCCTTCGATGCGCCGCCGCGGCCATGTCGCCCGAACCGCACCCGGCTCGATCGCCGCGAGTGCCGGCGCCGTGAAGCGCCGGTACCGGTCCGGATCGGTGTCGACGATGGAGCCGGACCTTCCCTTTCGTTCGGCACGAAGCTCGGCCGAATAGGTCAGCGCGAAGGCGCGGCGCCACGCTTCCAGCTCGTCGCCGTGCGGGTGAGCTTGCGCAGCTGCGAGTAATGTCGGCGCGGCGCGCGCGACTGCCGACACTGCCTTGCCGCGCGCCGCGGAATCCTTCGCCCAGACCAGGCGCGATGGCTGGGCAAAGCGAGCCCAGACCGAAACATTGCGGGTTTCCGGACCGTTCAGCCGATGAAAATCGTCTTCGCTCAGCACGGCATATTTCGCCGCCAGCCCGCCATGCTGAAATGGAAACACGTTTGGCGGGATCCATGCATTGGCCTTCGCCAGCCAACGCGCGTCATAGGCTGACCGATAATCGGACACGATCAGATAGAAATCGAGCATCATGCCGCCACCTGCGGCATCGTCGAGCTGCTCTTGGCGCAGGCAGCTGCCATAGAAAAGTACGGCACGGCTGGCCGCCCCGTGCTTGGCGGCGATCGCTTCGGCCATTACGGCAACTCGCGGATCGACCGGCTGGCCCAGCTCGGCCTCGACCAGCTTCCTCAGGGCGTCGGTCATCGCCGGCTTCAGGCCGCGATGCGGACGAAGGACAATGGCGGGGCAGGTTTCAGCAGGATCGGCTTGCCGAGGCCCGCACGGAAGGTTTCGCCATCGAGGATGACCTGACTTTGCTCGCCTTCGATGGCGATTTCATCAGCCTCCTCGACATGAACGCCCGCCAGCTTTGTATGACCCAGGCGCCCGACCAGGCTTGCGGCAAAGGCACGAAGCATCGACACCGGCTTTTGCTCGACCGCCACGAATTTGAGCGGGCCACGGCCCCCGTTCCCGACCTCGCTCGACAGCAGCAGTTTTTCCAACGTCGTCACGAACAGGAAGGCGAACCGGCCCGTAATCGTTCCTTCACGGCGGACGACGACGCTGAGCGGCATGGGCTCGGGCGGCAGGAAGCTCGCCCGCATGCGGAAGACCTGGCGCAGCACGACGGCTATGGCAGTGATGAAATGGCTGATGCTGTTGGGCAGCCCGAGCGGATAGATCCGCTCCCGGCAGTAAAGCATGATGTCGGCAAGTCCGGCGCCGCCGAGGAACATGCCGATCACCGGCTTGATCCCGGTCTCGCCCCCGGACAGGGCGATCAACTCTCGAGCGACGAGGTAGGGAGATAGGTCGGCATTGGCGATCTCGATCAACCGCCGGAGCGCCTCGACCGGATCGCCCTGCGCGCCCAGGTCGAGCGCGATGAGGTTGGTCTTGCCGCTCGGCAGCACCGCAACCGGTGGCGCGCAATCGGTGAAGTGACCACCGTTGTGGATTTCGGTCAGTGCTGCCTGGACGGTGCCGTCGCCCCCGTTGATTGCAAGGACCGCCGGGCAAATGCGGGCAATCGTACGCATCGCCTCGCCGATCTGGTCGGCGCTCTCGACCTCATAATGAAAGATATCCGGATGGTCCGCGCAAAAGGCGCGGATGCGCGGCAACTGGGCAAGATTGCCCGTCGACCTGGGGTTGCTGATCAGGGCAATCCGGGTCCTCGACATCAGATGCCTGCCGGGCCCACGCCGAGCCCCCTGACATAAAGCATGGTAACCCCGATCCGCGCCTGGCCGTTTCCGACGTTGAACGCAGCCTTGGAATATGCGGGCTTGGGGTTCAGCAAACTGACCTTCGGGTTGCGGGAATATCCGCCGCCGTCGTGCCGGTCGCGCTCGCCGTTCGTGTTGAGGTCATGATGGACCGCCAGCGCGTAGCGCCCTGGCCCTGGAACCGGCATGCAGATATCCATTGCCTTGCCGGTGACCGGGACCTTCATCCTGCTGAGGCTGCCGCCCTTGGTCAACCACCGGCTCCGGTCCGCACCATACAGCGATACTTTCACCTTGCCGGAAGCCCGCTTCAATCCAGCGACATGCACCAGGACCGAAGGCCTGCCCGCGCTGCAGCCAGTCGTCGCTTCGGCAGGCGCCGAAATGACAGCCAGGCCCGTGGCCGCAAGCAGTGCCGCGCTTCCTGCCACAAATGGGACCGACGATTTGGACATGATTTTCTGATCCGCTTCGCTATAGGCACAGGCGGCGCCGCTCCCTTGCCATTCCCAACCTTCCAGGAATCGGCCAGGCTCGGCGCCCCGGTCGTCATGTCGGCCCGCTTTGCGGCCAAATCATGGTGCCGCGAGGACGAAAAGGTGCAAGGTGCAGTTGGTCGACCGCTATCTGGCGCGCAATATCGCCGTCCCGCTGATCGGCACGCTGATCCTCGCGGCGATGCTGCTCGTGCTCGAAAAGATGCTGCGGCTGTTCGATTTCGTGATCACGGCCGGCGGCCCGGTCAGTGTGGTCTGGCGGATGCTCGCCAATCTCCTTCCGGAGTATTTCTCGCTCGGCATTCCGATCGGCCTGATGTTGGGCATATTGCTGGCATTTCGAAAACTCGCCCTCAGTTCCGAACTGGATGCGATGCGGGGGAGCGGCATCGGCTACGGCCGAATGCTGAAAATACCCTACATGTTTACCGCCGGGCTTCTGCTCGTGAATATCCTGATCGTCGGCTGGGTCGATCCCTATGCCCGCTACCGCTACGAGGGCCTGCGGTTCGAATTGAAATCGGGTGCGCTGGGTGCATCGATCAAGGTCGGCGAGTTCAACGAATTCGGCAGGCGGATGACGCTCAGGATCGATCGCAGCGAAGACAATGGCACGCGCCTTCTCGGCATCTTCACCGCGCTCGACGACAGGACCGGCACCCGGGTCGCGGCAACCGCCGCCGAAGGTCAGTTCCTTTCGACCGACGATCCCGACACGATTATTTTCCGGCTGAAGAACGGACGTCTGGTCCAGGACAATCCCGGATTCTCGGCTCCCCGCACATTGTCGTTCGAAAGCTATGACCTGCCCATCAACCTGCCCGCGATCGATCCCTTCCGGGGCCGCGGCAATGAAATGAAGGAGCTCATCCTGCCTGAGCTCATCGGGCGGGCCTATGGCGGAATGGCGGAAACTCGTGCGGAAGGACTGGCTGCCCGCGCCAATCTTCATTTCCGCCTGGTCGAAGTCGCGATGATGCTGATGCTGCCGCTGCTCGCCATTGCGCTTGCGATCCCGCCGAAGCGAAGCACGTCGGCGCTCGGCATCTTCCTCGGCATCGTGATGGTCGTGACCTATCACAAGATAAACCAATATGCGGAAAGCGCCGGAGCGCAGGGCCGGCTGCAGCCCGAGCTGGCATTGTGGCTGCCGTTCGCTTTCCTGGTGGCCCTGATCGTCTGGATGTACCATGTCGTGGCCCACCGCCCAGGCGGGCAGCCGATCGGCGCCCTGGAAGCCGCCTTCGCCAAGATCGCGAAGACGGTGCGGAGGATGATGCCGAAGTCGCGCTACACGCGGACCAAAGCCGCATGATCAACCTGGACTTCATGCCTTCGCGCCAGCTGGCGCTCTACGCAGCACGGCTGTTCCTCGTCCGCAGCCTTGCCGTCCTGATCATGCTGGTGCTGGTCCTCATGACGCTCGACCTGCTGGGGGAATCCGGCAAGATCCTGAGGGTAGCCGGCAATGGCGAGGCCGAACTGTGGCGCTATGTTTCGCTTCGCGTGCCGGTGCTCATTTCGCGTTTCCTGCCCTTCTCCGTCCTTTTGGGTGCGCTGATTGCCTTTGTCGGCCTGAACCAGAACAGCGAGGTGGTGGCGATGAAGGCGTCGGGGCTGTCGGCGCACCAGATATTGGCGCCGATGATCGTCGCGAGCCTTGGGGTGGCTGTTGCCCTGTTCGCGTTCAACGAACTGGTCGTCGTCAAGGCGGCGCGGACAGTGACAGCGTGGAACAACGCCGATTATGAGCCGATACCTCCCGACAGTGGCATATTGTCCAATGTCTGGGTCCGCGACGGCGACGACCTCGCCCATGCAAGGCTGGTGGGCGGCCGAGGTCCAGCCACCCAGCTTCGAGGCGTCACGCTATACGAGCGGGAAAACGGCGCCATTGCCCGCGTAGTGGAGGCGGAACGAGCCGTACATGTGACCGGCGGGTGGAGGCTGGACAATGTCCGCACCTATGACGCGCGGATGAACATCGTCATGAAGTCGAACTCGATGGTGGCCCTGGCAGGCGTGGAGCCGGCCCGCTTCACCCTGGCCCGGGTCGATCCCAACGAGCGCGATTTCATGGCGCTGGGCGCTGCAATCGATGACCTCGAGGCCGCGGGCCGACCCACCGAAGAGGCCCGGACCGGCTGGTGGCACAAGCTCAGCGGCCCGCTATCCACGGTTTTGATGCCGCTATTGGCGGCGACGGCCGCGTTTGGCCTGGCGCGATCCGGACAGGTCCTGCTGAGGGCGAGCGTCGGCATGGCGCTCGGCTTTGCCTATTTCGTCGCTGACAATTTCAGCCTGGCGTTGGGCAATTATGGCGCCTACCCGCCATTCCTTGCCGCCTGGGCGCCATTCTTTCTGTTCCTGCTGATCGGCGAATTCGTGCTGATCAGGCAGGAGGAATAGTCACGCGCAGCCAGTCCGGGGGACTGGCGAGCATGACTATCGGGGCGCAGCCGGTCCGGGGGACTGGCGAGCATGACTATCGGGGCGCAGCCAGTCCGGGATCGGCGCGCGCACGCCAAACCCCCAGTTTGGCGAGCACGCCGATGGCGAGCACGACTATCCTAACGGCCCTTCCAGCTGCTGACGGCAAGCCGCGCCACGAGCGGCGAAAGGCCGCGATGGTTCGACGCGAAATAGGGAGAATCGGCCGCCAGCTCCCGCGCCAGGCGGCGATGCGCCTCTCCAAGATTGTGATAGGGCACACCTGGCAGCAAATGATGCAGCGCGTGGTAGCGGAGACCCACGGGGGCCCATAACGCCGGAAGCGTTGCCGGCGGCGGAACATTGACGCTGTCCAGATATTGCGCGGTGACGCTCATCGGCTCTCCGTCATTTTCCCACAGGTGGGCGACCAGCGTCCGCACCTGGTTGAGAAACATGACGCCCGACGAAATCGCAAGGAAGATCAGGAACGGGCGCAGCGGAATGACGGCCGTCACGACGAGGGTCAGCAATGTGATGGCCCAAAGGCTTGCGATTGCTTCCTGCCACAGCCAGCGCCGCCCGAAGTCGCCCGTCGGGGCCGGCCGGCGGAATCGCGGGTTGATCTGCAGCCCGGAATAGCGGGCGATCACGCGCCGGCGCAGTCTCGGCAGGATCAATGACAAGGGCGCGAGCAAACCGAAGCGGATCAACATGCCGATCGGCGCCAGCAGGGCCGCGATCAGGAAAACCGGCAGGGTCCAGGGATGCATCAGGGCGAGGGGAAGATATTCCGGATCCTCGGCGGTGCCATAATAGGTCTTGGCATGATGCTGATTGTGGACCCCCTCATACATGAAGGAGGGCACCAGCAGCGGGATGCCGACCGCAAGGTTCCATGCCCAATAAAAGCCCGGAACCGCATTGGGCTTCAGGTGCGTGATCTCATGAATGAAGCTGCCGGCGCGATAGAGGGCCAGCATTGCCACCAGCGCGGCGATCGACGCGACCAGGGTCGAGTTCGCCACGATGGCAGCCGCCAGCGCGCCATAGCCCAGCAGGGCCGAACCGATCAGGTCCGCCCAATAGACTGCCGGGTTGGCCTGGTTGAGGTCGCGCGTCAGGGCGGCGGCCGCTTTCAGCATGGCATTATCGTCGCCGCGCATTGCCGGCGTGGCTTCATCCGCTGCCGCAGCCAAGGCAGCGTCGGCCGCACGCTCGAAGGTCAGGCTCTTGGTCATAGTTGATGCGGCCGTTCGCACCAGATCGTGGCACCATCGTGGCGACACGCGCGCAACATTAAGCGGTTGCGCGCGACGCTGCGCCCTGCAACCAAGCGTCCATGCGTGGGGAAATGATCATTCGCCCGGTCACCTCGAGGGCCGATCGCCGCGAGTTCGTCGACCTTGTCTGGCAGGTCTACAGGGACGATCACCACTGGGTTCCGCCGTTGAAGGATGAGGTCCACGGACTGATCGACCCGAAACGCAACCCCTGGTTCGGCCATGCAACGGCCGAGTTCTGGCTTGCAGAGCGCGACGGCAAGCCTGTCGGCCGGATCAGTGCCCAGGTGGACCAGCTGGTGCAGGAGCACATGGGCGAAGGCACCGGACAATGGGGCATGATCGAGGCGCTGGACGGCGAGGCGGCCGCGGCGCTGATTCGGACTGCCGAGGGGTGGCTTCGCGAGCAGGGAATGACGCGTGCCTTGGGCCCCATTTCCCTCTCCATCTGGGATGAGCCCGGGCTGTTGATCGAAGGATTCGAGCAATCGCCGGTCGTCATGATGGGCCACCACCGCCCTCAATATCGCGCATGGATCGAGGAAGCGGGCTATCAAAAGGCCAAGGACCTCTACACATATGAGCTCGACATCAGGATCGACATGATCCCGGTGATCGACTGGTTGATCAGGTCGGGCGAGGCCAATCCGCGGATCAAGGTGCGCGAAGTCGATACGTCGCGGTTCGAGCATGAGG
>DASTOV010000165.1:0-9614 GCA_035720125.1 Sphingomicrobium sp.
CGCTGGCCGGGGCCGTGCGATTCAATTCACCCGACCTCCATGCCGAAGCGAGTCGGGTGGTCGAGGCGGGCGCCCATGCCTTGGCGGCCGAGGCAGCCCACTTCGAAGAGCTAGGCGCCATGGCGGTAGCCGCTGCCCCACGGATCGCCGCAACGGCCGACGCAATTGCCAGGATCGACGTGGCGACGAGCCATGCGGCGCGCGCCGCAGAGGGAGGCTGGTGCCTGCCGCACCTCACCGACCAGCCATGCCTGGACCTTGAAGCCGCACGGCACCCGGTCGTCGAAGATGCGCTGGCGGGCGAAGGCGAGCGGTTCGTCGCCAACGATTGTTCGTTGAGCCACAACGACCGCCTGTGGCTGATCACCGGCCCCAACATGGGCGGCAAGTCGACGTTCCTCCGTCAGGTCGCCATCGCTGCGCTGCTCGCACAGGCCGGTAGCTATGTTCCTGCGGCGCGAGCCAGGATCGGGATCGTCGACCGCCTGTTCAGCCGCGTGGGAGCAGCCGACAATCTGGCCCGCGGCCGATCGACTTTCATGGTGGAAATGGTCGAGACTGCTGCCATCCTTTCCCAGGCAACGCCCAACAGCCTGGTCATCCTCGACGAGATCGGCCGCGGAACGTCCACGTATGACGGGCTGGCGATTGCGTGGGCGGTGGTCGAGGCGATGCACGACCAGGTGAAGGCGAGAACCCTGTTCGCTACCCATTATCACGAACTGACGCGACTTTCTGATCGGCTGGAGGCGCTGTCGCTGCACCATGTTCGCGCCCGCGAGTGGAAGGGCGAGCTAGTGTTGCTGCACGAGGTTGGCGAAGGCCCGGCCGACCGCAGCTACGGCATCGCCGTTGCCAAGCTGGCGGGCCTGTCGCCCCTGGTCCTGGCGCGGGCCAAGTCTGTTTTGGCAACGCTTGAAGCCGGGCGCGACGCGACTGGCGGAATCGCCGCCGGGCTCGATGATCTGCCGCTGTTCGCCAACCAGCAAGTCGAGGCGGCGGCGGTTGATCCGCTGGCGGAGGCGATTGGGGCGCTCGACCCGGATTCGCTCACGCCGCGCGAGGCGCTCGAGGCGCTTTACGCGCTGAAGAGGTTGGCAGCGGAGGGCTGATGCGCCAGCCGCCCCGATTTGAGCTGATCGTTGACCGGCGCGCTATTGTCGATCGCCGCGCACTTGCAGATCAGCTGCAGGCGCTGCCCCTCGAAAATCTGCGGGCCGAAGCGACTTCACTTCTCCGGACGGCGCTGGACCAGGGCCGGGAGGAGATCGCCCACCGTTTTGCGCAGGACCCCGGACGCGGCCGCGTGATTGCCGCCTCCTATTGTTTTCTCGCCGATCAGATCGTTCGCCTTGCCTACGACCTGCTCACGGCCCGCATCCATCCGCGTCCGGATGGCTCATCGTGCCGGCTCTCGATCGTCGGCCTGGGAGGGACCGGCCGCGGCGAGATGGCGCCGTTCAGCGACCTCGACCTGATGTTCCTGGTGCCCGAGCGTGGCTCGCCCTGGTGCGAGCAGGTCATCGAGACGCTGCTTTACATCCTTTGGGACCTGAAACTGAAGGTCGGCCAGTCGGTCCGCACGCCGAGCGAAGTCATCGCGGCGGCGAAGGACGACATCACCATCCGCACATCGCTGCTCGAGGCGCGCTGGATCTGGGGCGACGAGGAACTCGCCGACGAAGGGTTGCGACGGTTCCGCAAGGAAATCGTTGCCGGCAGTGCGCGCGATTTTGTTGCGGCCAAGCTGGCGGAGCGCGACGCGCGCCACGAACGGATGGGCGACAGCCGCTATGTGGTCGAACCCAATGTCAAGGACGGCAAGGGTGGCCTGCGCGACCTCCACACCCTTTACTGGATTGGCCAATATGTGTTCGGTGTCGAGCGGCCCGCCGAACTGGTCGACAAGGGGTTGTTCAGTGCCGCCGAGTTCCGCCGATTCGAGCGCGCCGAGCGCTTCTTCTGGTCAGTCCGCTGCCATTTACACCTGATCGCCGGCCGGGCCGAGGAGCGGCTGGGCTTCGACATGCAGCGGCAGATCGCCAGCGCGATGCGCTACGCCGACCGGCCCGGCAAGTCAGCGGTCGAGCGCTTCATGCAGTTCTACTTCCTGAACGCGAAAGCAGTCGGCGACCTGACCGGACTATTCCTCGCCCAACTGGACGAGCAGATGGGCGCGAAGGGCCGTCGGTTCGCGCTGCCGACATTCAAACGCCGGCCCAAGCACCTCCATGGCTTCACGATCGAGCGCGGGCGGCTGTCGGTGCCCAATGACCATTGGCTGAGCGATGATCCAGTCCGCCTGGTCGAGCTGTTTGCGCTTGCCGCCAGGGAAGGGATGGAGATCCACCCCAACGCCATGCGCGCGGCGACGCGCGATGCTCGGTTGGTCGACCAGGTGCGCGACAATAACGTCGCCAATACCTTGTTCCTCGACACGCTGACGGCGAGGAACAAGCCGGACACCGCGCTTCGGTGGATGAACGAGGCGGGAGTCTTCGGCCGTTTCGTTCCCGATTTCGGCCGGGTCGTCGCGCAGATGCAGTTCGACATGTACCATCATTATACGGTCGACGAGCATTCAATCCGGGCGATCGGCCTCTTGTCGCGGATCGAGCGCGGCGAGCTGGCCGATGACCATCCGCTGTCGACCGCACTATTCAAGCAGATCGCGTCACGCCGCGTGCTCTATGTCTCAGTTCTGCTGCATGACATCGCCAAGGGCCGCGGCGGGGATCATAGCGTGCTGGGCGCCGAAGTCGCGATGCAGCTGTGTCCGCGCTTCGGGCTCGACGAGGCCGAAACGGAAACCGTCGCATGGCTGGTGCGATATCACCTGCTTTTGTCGAACACGGCATTTCGCCGCGACATCAGCGACCCAAAGACCGTCGAGGATTTCGTCCGCATCGTCCAAAGCCCGGAACGGTTGCGGCTGCTCCTGATCCTGACGGTGGTCGATATCCGAGCCGTCGGGCCGGGCACCTGGAACGACTGGAAAAAGCAGTTGATCCGCACGCTATTCGACGCTGCAGAAGAGCGGCTCCGCCTGGGCCACAAGCAGCGAGGCCGGCACGAGCAGGTCGAGGCGCGCCAACGGCAATTGGCCGACGCGTTGCCATGGAAAGCCTCGGCAGTCCGCGCCCACGCGCGCCGGCTCCCCGACAGCTATTGGCTGGCCGAACCTCCAGAATGGCAGCTCGCAAACGCCCTCCAGGTGGCGGCTTCGGAGGCCCATTTCGGCGAAGCCGAGCCTTCGGTCGTGGCTGCCGCGGATGGGGTATCCGGAATGACCCGGATATCGATCTTTTCGCCCGATCGTCCGGGCCTTTTCTATCGCATTGCAGCAGCATTGAGCGGTGCCGGCGCCTCCATTGTCGATGCCAGGATCCATACGACGCGCGACGGCATGGCGCTCGACAATCTATTGGTCACCGATGCTCGCGGACGGCCGTACGAAGACGCACGACTAAGGAAGCGCTTGGCCAATGCCGTCGACAAGGCACTGCGGATCGAGGGGGAGCCGCCGCTGCCGACGATGGACCAGATCCCCAGCCGCGAGCAGGCGTTTCGGGTCGCGCCCCGCGCCCTGGTTTCAGACAAGGCGTCGAGCCGGACAACCGTGATCGAGGTCAATGCCCGCGACCGACCCGGGCTGCTGGCCCGGCTGACGCATGTCATTCATTCTGCCGGTCATTTGCTGCATTCGGCGCATATCGCCACCTATGGCGAGCGCGCCGTCGACGTCTTTTACCTTACCAGATCAGATGGCAAAAAGTTGACGGAGTCCGAGAGCGAACAGCTGAGATCCGCATTGCTCGCCGCCGTCGCCCCTGGCGATTGAAAAAGGGCCCGCCAACCGGCGAGCCCTTCCCCTTTAACGCGAACGATATCAGCCCCGTTCCGGTTCCGGCGGCGGCGGAGGCGGCGGTGGAGGCGGCGGTGGAGGCGGGCAAGTGTCGGTTGCCAGGATCACCGAGCCGTCCGCGCAGGTCTGGGTCGCCGGAGGCGGCGGCGGCGGAGGTGGCGGCGGTGGCGGCGGCGGCGGTGGCGGCGCAGCCGTCGGACCGAACTTCCCGCGCAACGTCAGGCCCCAGGTCCGCGGCTCGCCCAGGAAGGCGCCGAATAGCTGCGTCGAGCGGGTAATAAATCCGGCATCCACCGCGCGCCGCGTCCCCGATCCCTGGATCGGCGCGTCGAACGCAACCTGCATATAATCCTTGTCGAACAGGTTCTGCGCCCACAGTTCGACCGCCCAGCGGTCGTCCGGACCGCGCAGGCCGATGCGGGCATTCATCACAGTGAAGCTGTCCTGCACCTTTTCAATATCGAGGTCCGAACCGGTGTTGAACTGGCTCATGTGGCGGACGTCGGCATAGACCAGGCCCCGCAGGCCCGAACCGCCGATCGGCGGAGTCCAGGTGATCGAGCTGGTCGCGGTCCATTCGTTGGAATTGGACAAGCGGCGATTCGGCAATTGGAACAATGCGTTGGTTAGTGCACGCCCATTTGCACCGACCAAATCATCGCGATAGCGCGTGTTGGCATAGACGAGGCCGGCATTCCAGCTGAAATCCCGGAATGGCCGGGTGAACAGCTCCAGTTCGACGCCGGTGCTCTTGACGCCGGCGCGGGTGCCGCCGTCGCAGGCGCCGGTAGCGGCACTATTGTCCTCGTCGAGGTCGGCAAGGTCGTCCTTGCAGCTATTGATATTCTCGACGACGAAGTTGAGGCCATTGAAGGTGTTGAGCTGGAAATCGCGGAACAGCTGGCGGAACACCGCAACGTTCACGTCCACGCCGTGACCGTTATATTTGACGCCCAGTTCAAAAGCATCGTTGATCTCTGGCTTGAACTCGAGATCGGCTCCCGAGGCGACGATGCCCTGACACCCCGTCTGCGCAGCGCTGACGCAGATTGCGCCGCTGCCCGACAGCGGCGGATTGGTGAACACTGTCGTCGGAGGCGTGGCCGGCACCGTCGTCGGCACCGCGACGGCGCGCCATAGCGCCGAACGGTCAAGGTTGAAGCCGCCCGCCTTGTAACCGCGCGAATAGCTGAGGTAGGTCAGGATGCTGTCCGTGGGTTTCCAGCTGAGCACCACGGTACCCGACAGCTTGCCTTCCGACTTGCTGTCATCGATGCTGAAGCTGCCGCCCGGCGCGCTCGGGATGACGCACGGCAGCTGTTGCAGGCTGCCGCCGGAAAACACCGTGCACAGAACATTGTTGTCGAGCAGCGTTGCTTCCAGATCCTTCTTTTCGTGCGTGTAGCGCGCGCCGACCGTCAGGGCGACGGTATCCGTAATGTCGAAAATGTTATGCGTGAACAGCGCCCAGTTGTTGCTCGTCTGGTCATACCGATCGTCAAGCGCGGCGCCATTGAGCGTCGACCCGATGAAGCCGGGCCCGCCAAGCGCGATCGCAAGATTGGTGAAACCACTGCTGCCAAACGGAGCGGCGCTGAAATTGACCGGCGGAATGCCGGCAGGAAGGCCGGTATTGTTGAGCTGAGCGAAGGCGCCGAGCGCGGTGATCTGGCTGGCCAGATTGGCGGCAGTCGTAAACTGCCCTCCCCCGACAGCGGCATTGTAGCCCGCCACCAGGGCGCCGCGCACGCCGGCTGCGACCAGTGGATTGAAGCAATTGGGTGATACACCCGGAGCCAGGATGGTCGGCGCGGCGGCTGCAAAGCTGGCCGCAACCAGGCAGTTCGCATAGCGCGAATAATCCTCGCCATACTGCAGGTTGTCGTCGACCCGCAGCTTTTCGTTGGCGTAGTAGCCGCCGACCAGCCAGTCGAGCTTGCCGTCGAATGCCTCGCCCTGCAGGCGAAGTTCCTGGGTAAAGGTCTTGAAGCGGTTGAACGCGCCCCCGTCGCCATCGCGATAAAGGATGTCGAGGTTGTTGAAGTCTGCGTCCTGGCCGCGGATATATTTATTGTAACGATAGGCCGTGATCGACGTCAGCTCGGCGCCGCCCAGATCCCATATGACTTCGCCCGACAAGCCCCAGTCCTTGACGTCCGAGCGGTATCCCTGGCCCGGAGTGATTGCCGTGTCGCGCTCAAACGTATCGTCGCTGATGATGCCGCCCAAGGCGCGCTCGATGCCGGCAATCGTCGATGGCTGCTCAGTGCCAGTGTAGTCGGATGCCGGGAGGTAGGGCGCGCCGCAGCATTCCTCGTCGCGCTTCGAATAGTCGGCAACCAGGCGGATCGAGAGGTCGCTTGACGGTTCGAACAGCAGCTGCCCGCGCAGCAGCCAGCGATCGCGGTCGTTGATATCGCGGCCCGAGATCACGTCTTCAAGGAAGCCGTCGCGCTTCATCCACACGCCGTCGATCCGCGCAGCGATCGTGTCGCTGAGGCCGCCCGTCGCATAGGCCTCGGCCCGGCGGAGATCATAATTGCCGACGGTCAGCTCGCCGCCGATCTCCGTTCTGAACCTTGGCTTGGCCGTGATGATCGAGATGAGGCCGGCCGATGCGTTGCGGCCGAACAGCGTGCCTTGGGGACCACGCAGCACCTCGATGCGGTCGATCGCGCCAAGCTCGGTCAGGCCCACGCCCGTGCGGGAACGGTAGACACCGTCGATAAACACGGCGACGGAGCTCTCGAGGCCCGGATTGTCGCCGACCGTACCGATGCCGCGGATGCGAGCCACGCCGCCGCCCGATTCCGATGATGTGGAGGAAACGAGCAGCGAAGGGCTGACCTGGGCCAGCTGACGGATATCGCTAGCGCCCGAATTCTGGAGCGTCTCCGCCGTGACAGCGGAAACGGCGAGCGGGACATCCGACAGCGCCTCGTTACGGCGGGTGGCAGTGACAACGATTTCGCTGGTATCCTGGGAGGCGGTATCGGCCTCCTGCGCATCGACCGCCGCGGACTCTGCCGAGCCAGGGTCCTGCTGGGCCTCGTCTACCGATTCCTGGGCATACGCCGGCATCGACAGCGCGAACATGCCAGCCGAAAGCAGCCATATCGACTTGCGCATCATCAATCCTCCCCGTTTTCGAACTCTTGTTATTTTGATGGAAGGATTAATCTGTCGCGCACTCGCTGCATAGCGAGGCGCCCTGTGACAAACGGAAAACGGCCGACTTGCGACAGAAATGTCACATGATGCGCCGCAACATGAAAAAGGCGCGGCTGCCGTAACGGCAATCCGCGCCCTTTTTTACCAGATTGGTTCTTGAAGCTATTTGGGCGCAATCACCATCAGCATCTGGCGCCCTTCGAGTCGGGGATGCTGCTCGACCTTGGCAATTTGTGACGTGTCCTCGGCGACGCGCTGAAGCACCGCCATGCCAAGCTGATTATGTGCCATTTCGCGCCCACGGAAGCGCAAGGTGAGTTTCACCTTGTCGCCTTCCTCGAGAAATTCGAAGACCTTCTTCATCTTCACCTGGAAGTCGTGGTCGTCGATGTTCGGACGCATCTTGATCTCCTTGATCTCCTGCGTCTTCTGGCGCTTGCGCTGCTCGTTGGCCTTTTTCTGCGCCTCATATTTGTAGCGGCCGATGTCGAGGAACTTGGCGACGGGCGGATCGGCACCCGGGCTGATCTCGACCAGGTCGAGTCCGACTTCCTGGGCCTGTTCGAAGGCCTCGCGCGTATACATTACGCCCAGATTTTCGCCGTTTTCGTCAATCACGCGCACCTTAGGCGCCTGGATGAACTGATTGTAGCGAGGGCCGGTCATCGGCGGCGGCGCCATGGGGCGGCGCGGGGTGGGCGGTGGTATAGCGCAATCTCCTAGATTCGTTGGTTACAGGGGCGAATTAGGCACTTCCGCTGCCAATGAAAAGGGCAGTGTCGCTGAGATGTGCCATTTTCCGCGCGCCTTGAGGCGGAGGGGCTGTCAGCGCTTATCTCATGTCAGGCGGCAGCGACTCGTCCGTAAACAAGGCGACCGCCTCGTCAAGCTTCATCATCTTCTGATGCTCTTCGGACCCGAGGCGTCGCACGGCGACCGTCTCTTCCTCAGCCTCGCGCTTGCCGACCACGAGCAGCAGCGGGACTTTGGCCAAGCTATGCTCGCGCACCTTGTAGTTGATCTTCTCGTTGCGGAGATCGACTTCGGCCCTAAGTCCGGCCGCCTGCAGCCTCGAGACAACCTCCCGAGCATAGTCGTCCGCATCGGACACGATCGTCGCCACCACCGCCTGCACCGGCGCCAGCCACAGCGGGAATTTGCCGGCATGGTGCTCGATCAGAATTCCGATGAACCGCTCGAAGGTGCCGAGGATGGCACGGTGCAGCATCACCGGCCGGTGCTTTTCGCCATCCTCGCCGATGTAAGTCGCATCCAGGCGCTGTGGCAGCACACGGTCGGATTGCATCGTGCCGACCTGCCAGGTGCGGCCGATCGCGTCGGTAAGGTGGTATTCCAGCTTGGGCGCGTAGAAGGCGCCTTCGCCAGGCAGCTCCTCCCAGCCATATTCTTCCGTCGCGCGGCCCGAGGCGACGACCGCCTCGCGCAGTTCGCCTTCGGCCTGGTCCCACAGTTCGTCGCTGCCAAAGCGCTTGTCCGGGCGCAGCGCCAGCTTGATCGCGTATTTTTCGAAGCCCAGGTCCTTGTAGACCTGGTCGAGCAGGTCGCCAAAGGCTTGCACCTCCTCAACGATCTGGTCCTCGCGACAGAAGATATGGCCATCGTCCTGGGTGAACTGGCGCACCCGCATGATGCCGTGCAGCGCGCCGTGCGGCTCGTTGCGATGGCAGCAGCCATATTCGGCAAGGCGGATCGGCAGTTCCTTGTAGCTGGTGATGCCCTGCTTGAAGATCAGCACATGGGCCGGGCAATTCATCGGCTTCAAGGCCATCCACTCGCCCCCGCCGCTGATCACCGGGCCATCTTCCTCGGTGTTGGGCACTTCGTCGGGGACGACGAACATGTTCTCGCGATACTTGCCCCAGTGGCCGCTCTTTTCCCACTGGCGGGCGTCCATCAGTTGCGGGGTCTTGACTTCGACATAACCGGCGGCGTCCAACTTGCGGCGCATATAGGCTTCCAGCTGGCGCCAGATGATGAAGCCGTTGGGGTGCCAGAAGACCGAGCCATGCGCCTCGGCCTGAAGATGGAACAGGTCCATTTCCCTGCCGATCTTGCGATGGTCGCGCTTGGCCGCCTCCTCCAGGCGGATCAGATGCTCCTGCAGCTGCTTCTTGTTGAGCCAGGCGGTGCCGTAGATGCGCGACAGCATTGGGTTGTTCTGGTCGCCGCGCCAGTAAGCGCCCGAGACATGGGTCAGCTTGAACGCCTGCGGGTCGAGCTTGCCGGTCGAGGCGAGGTGCGGACCGCGGCAGAGGTCGATCCAGGCATCCTCGCCGCTGCCCGAGCGGTACATGGTGATCGGCTCCCCTTCCGGAAGCTCCATCACCCACTCGGCCTTGAACCGCTCACCCTGCTTCTCGAACAGCGTGCGGACGTCCTCGCGCCGCCACACCTCGCGCACCAGCGGCAGGTCCTCGGCGATGATCCGCCGCATCTCCTCCTCGATCACGGGCAGGTCTTCCTCGGTGAACGGACCGCGGCCCGCCGCCGGGGCGAAATCATAATAGAAACCGTCGTCGGTCGCCGGTCCGAAGGTGATCTGCGTTCCCGGAAACAG
>DASTOV010000166.1:0-3709 GCA_035720125.1 Sphingomicrobium sp.
AATCGAGCTGGGAAAATATTCCTTGATGGCGACGAGTTCGCCGAAATAGATTCCGCGTCCCTTGTAAACGATTCCGAATCCGCCGACGCCGAGGACGTCCTCGAGGCGCCATTCACGGATAATCGTACCGGGCGGTAATGCCTTGCTGCTGTAGGCTTTACTCAATGCCGACTTCCTTTCGGATGATCCGCGATTAATGAAAAGTAATTCGCATGAACCCTCTGCAATTGCTAGTCTCCACGACGTGACTGCTGACAAGGGACCTTGGGTGACCTTCGATTGCGTTAGCCGAACGCATGTGGGTCTTCGCCGGAAGGTGAACGAGGATGCCCTGCTGGTCCGTACGGATCGTGGCCTGTGGGCGGTTGCCGACGGAATGGGCGGCCATGATGCCGGCGACGTGGCCAGTTCCAAGGTAACCGAATCCCTGTTGGATCTGCCTGATGCCGGGGAATTGGACGAGCTGGTCGAGAGCGCGGTCGAAGCGCTGCAAAGGGTCAATCAGGAACTGATCGACTTGGCGGGACCTGGCGGCGACGAGCGGCGATCGATCGGCAGCACAGTTGTCGGGCTGGCAATTGCCGACGGACAATTCCGATGCTTTTGGGCCGGCGACAGCCGGGCCTATCGTCTGCGGGATAGGAACATCGTCCAGCTGACGCGCGACCATAGCCTTGTGCAGGACCTGGTCGACATGGGCATGCTGCAGGCCGACGAGGCGGTCGACCATCCCAATTCGAACATCATCACCCGGGCGGTCGGCGTGAACAAGGAGCTGAGGATCGAGACGATCGGCGGGGACGTGAAGCCAGGCGACATATTCCTGCTGGCCACTGACGGGCTGACGCGCATGGTCGGCGACGAGGAGCTGGCGCAGGAACTGTCGTCAAATTCGCCCGCTGCAGCGGCCGAAAAGCTGATCAATCTGGTGCTGACCCGCGGGGCGCCGGACAATGTTTCGATCATCATCACCAGGAAAATCTGACCGGGTCCAATCCTGGGACTTTCATCCTTGCCAGCTGACCGGCAGCAGGAACTCCAGTCGGTTGCCGTCGCCGGTCGCGTCGTAGCTGATGAAGTGCGCCCAGGCCTTGATGATGTCGATGCCGGCGCCGCCGCCCCGCTGCGTCCGTTCGCTTTTTCGCGGCATGGTCCAGGGATCGAATGGCTTTCCGGGATCAGTGATGGAAACGCGAACGCCGTCGGGATCGACGGCGAGGACAAGTTCGACCTCGTCGCGTTCGGTCAATCCGCCATGGTCGTAGAGGTTCGCGACCAATTCCTCGACCACGATGCAAAGCCGTGACATCTCATCTTCGGCCAGCCACTGTGCATCGCCGAAGGCGCGGGCGGCCTCCGCTGCCTGGCTGATTGCCGACGGCCCCTGAAGGCGACGGGACATGCGGTCCGGATTTGATTCGCGCAGGGTCACCAGATTCGCTATGTCACGTTGCCGAAACGGTTGGGAGGCCTGTCGTGCTTCGCTCGCCTATTGCATTCGGGATCATCGCCATTCTTGGCGCTTCGCCGGCAATCGCAGAAATCGCGCGGATCAAGCAAAGCAGTGGAACTGCCCATGTGGAACGCAACGCGCAGCAGCTGAAGCCGGCTCCGGGTCTCCAGCTCGAGGCAGGCGACAGGCTGGTCACCGGCAAGGATGGCCGGATGAGCCTGACCTTTGTCGACAATACTCGGTTCGCCGTCGGTCCGAACAGCCGCATTTCCGTCAGCCAGTTCGAATATGACCGGACTCGCCAGAAGGGCGCCATGACCACCCAGGTCGACCGCGGCTCGCTAGCAGTCGTTTCCGGCAAGATCGCCAAGTCGGACCGCGACGCGATGAAGGTCCGGACGCCCAACACCCTGCTCGGAGTGCGGGGCACCAAGTTCATCATCGAGGTGCCGGAGTGAAGCACATCGGCCTGGTTGCGGCCGGCCTGTTGCTTGGCGGATGCGCGACTTCATCGCTGGTGCTGCTGCCGGATGAGGATGGCGGCCAGGGGTCGGTCGCGGTGCTCGAGGCCGGCGGCAAGCCGACCGACGCCGTCATTGCCGATGGCAATAGCCGCACCAAATTGGGCGACGCTACGCCTACCTCCCAGCCGTTGGGAGAAAAGGGCCTGAAGGAGCAGGAAGCGGCCTTGCTCACCCAGCTGCCGCCGCCGGCAAAAAGCTTCACCCTCTATTTTGATCAGGGCACCGTGACGCCCACGCCAGGGTCGCAATCCGTGCTCGTCGCGCTCCGAACCGAGATCGCCTCCAGGTCGGGACCGGCGGTCGAAGTCACGGGCCATACCGACACGGTCGGCAGCGAAGAGGATAATGACCGGCTTTCTGAAAAGCGGGCGGAAGAGGTCCTCAACTGGCTTGTCGGGCAGGGCTTCGACCGATCGCTGATGTCGGCAACTGGCCGCGGTGAGCGCGAGTTGAAGGAACCGACTGTCGACAATATCGACAATGCCGCCAATCGCCGGGTCGAGGTGACCGTCCGCTAGGCTGGGCCGAGGTAGCGGATCGCCATGACCGTCAGGTCGTCAGTCGCCTCCGTTCCAGCCTCGAACGCCCTGACTTCGGCGCGGATACCCTCAATGATCGCCGTGGCATCGGCGTCACGCGGCGCGCCATTGGAGAAAATGCGGTTACGGCCGAACAGGGCGCCTTGCTCGTCCTGGGCCTCGGTCACGCCGTCCGTCACCAGCACCAGCGTTTCGCCGGGTCGCAGCGTCAGCGATTCCAGCGGGTAGGGAAGATCGGCGATGCAGACGGGCAGCCCGCCCTCGAGCCGAACCGGCGTAACCGTGCCGTCGGCGGCCAGCACCAGCGGATCCTCATGTCCCGCGCAGACCATCCGGACCAGCCCGGTCTTCAGGTCGAGGATGCCAAGCAGCATGGTGACGCTCATGGCTTCGCCATTGTCCCTCAGCAGCTCGGCGTTGATCGCGTCGGCCATGGTCGCCGGGTCCGCCTGCATCCTGGACAGCGCGGCGCTGGTCAGGGCCTTCGACATCGCCATGAACAGGGCAGCCGGAACGCCCTTGCCGGTGACATCGGCAATGGCGAAACCGACCTGGTCGTCGCCGATCTTCATGGCGTCATAATAATCGCCGCCGACCGACTTGGCGGGCTCCAGCAGGGCATCGAGGTCGACCCTCGGGTCCAGGCCTTGCAGCCGCGAGCGGGGCGGAACCATGCCGAGCTGGATCGACCGCGCGGCCTGCAATTCGCCTTCCGTCTCGGCGGTCGCGATGCGCTGCTGGACCAAGGCATCGCGGAGGCGCTCGCGATCGGCCCGTGCCAGCGCGAACAGGCCCATTGCAACCCCCGCCACCGCGCCGCCGCCGACCAGCAAGGGCCGTGCGGGATCGAGCAAGAGCGAGGCATTCGAAAAGGCGAGCCAGCTGAGCAATGGAATTGCGGCAAAGCCAGCGGCCAGCGCAATGCGATAGGCCTTCCCGAAAATGGCGGCGCCCAGGGCCAGCATCGCGAGAATTGCTGCCGCTGCCCATTCCGCCGCCACGCTCCATTGCGGCCGCGCCAGCCAGCCGCCGCGCAAAATGGCGTCTACCGCCTGCGCCTGGACCAACGGACCGAATTCCTCCGCGGCGATCGGGGTCGCGGCGATGTCCGAGCTACCCTCGGCGGAAAGGCCGATGATCACCGGCTTTCCGGCAAATGTATCGGCCCTGAGGTGCCTGGATTCTCCCAGGAC
>DASTOV010000167.1:0-3553 GCA_035720125.1 Sphingomicrobium sp.
ATGAAGCAGCGAATCCACAAAGGGCCGCAGCGAGCACAATGCCCAGGCTGTCACGCTGGTAGATAGCGTAGACTATAATGGGAATGGCGAGCACGAACGCCTGAATGAGTTTTGGCCAAATCGCTATTAACGGCAGGTTGAATGACCAATAGATCTCGTTGGCTAGGGGTACTACCTGGCTCAGGTAGGCCTGCTCGAACAGCAACAGGAAACCGGCGTAAATCGCAATGACGGCGCCAAGCGCGATGTTCTCTATCCTAAACAGGGATACACGGCGATTGCCAAACAATTGAACCGCGCCTTCGACCAGCAGGGGCACGGCAATGAAGTAGGGCTTTAGCGCCACTCCCATGCCTGCGGCTAGTCCAATCAATGTGGCGGCCAGATGTGAAATGCGGCCTTCTGGCCCCGCTTGCCGGCTGGCTAGTGCCAAATACGGCATCACCGCCATGGCTGCCAAATGTTCACGCTGACCGAACTCCCTGCCCGGAAGGAGCAGGAGGCATGCCGCAACGGCGGCGCATAGCATGCCCACGCCAATGCGTGATCTAGTCCCCCGCAATAACCACGCAAAGCAACCAGCCGATAACGCGGCAAGTAACGACACAAGGATGCGGTATGTCCAGTCGAGCGGCAGGCCTAGCGACATGCCTAAAGCAGTACTCGGCATAGACAGATACCAGGCGAGTGGCGGATTGGGTTCGATGATGTCGACGCCCCATCGCGCGCCCGTCAAAAGTTCTTGGGTGCCCCATAAGACCCAGGCGACGTCATGGTTTGGGTAAGTGCTAAGCTGTATGTGAATTGTTGCGGCGGTGAGCAAAAGAACGATGATGGTGATCAGCCAGAAATTTCCAACTCCACCGGCACTGAAATGCATGGCTGACTTGGTAGGGCGGCGGGCGGTCGCGCGACCCACAAGCTTGGTCAAGGGTCGCGAACTGTTTTCGTGCTGCAAACCTCGGACTTCCATGCACCCCCCGATGTACGGCAACATGCTTGAACACACCGGCAATGAGAAGAGCCGCTATTGGCGATGTCAAAAGAGGGTTAATGGAAAGCTAAGAATGGGATCGCTTTGCTGCGCTCGCAATGACAATTCGGATGGGATAAATGCATGAGCTTAATCAGTAGGCTTATCGGAACCCTGCTGACGAAGGGGCGGATTACGCTCGTTCAGCCGGACGGCAGCCGCGAAACCTATGGCCCCGGCGGCGGGAAGGAGCTCACCGTCCGCTTCGCCGACCGGCGGGTCGCGTTCGACCTGGTCCGCAACCCGCGCCTCAACATCGGCGAAACCTATATGGACGGGCGGCTGATCATCGAGGACGGGACGATCCTCGACCTTCTGGAGCTCATCACCGGCGCCAACCGCTGGGAGGATGGCGGCAAGGGCCGGGCGGCCATGCGCAAGGGCAAGATCAAGGGGCTGAGGAAGCTGCTTCGCGGACCCAACGACGCCCGACGGTCGCGGCGCAATGTCGCCCACCATTATGACCTGAAGGACGATCTGTACGCGCTCTTCCTCGACGGCGACCGCCAATACAGCTGCGCCTATTTCACCGATCCCGCGAACAGCCTGGAGCAGGCGCAGGCCGACAAGAAGGCGCATATCGCCGCCAAGCTCTACCTGAAGCCCGGAATGCGGGTGCTGGACATCGGCTGCGGCTGGGGCGGGACCGCGCTCTACCTGAATCGCGTCGCGGACGTCGATGTGCTGGGAATTACCCTGTCCGAAGAGCAGCTGAAGGTCGCGCGGCGGCGGGCTGAGGAGGCCGGGGTCGCGGATCGCGTCCGGTTCGAGCTCATCGACTACCGGCACCTCACCGGGACGTTCGACCGGATCGTGTCGATCGGCATGTTCGAACATGTCGGCGCCGCCCATTATGAGGAATTCTACGGCAAGTGCCGCGACTTGCTGGCCGAGGACGGGGTGATGCTGCTCCATACCATCGGCAAGCTGGGTCAGGCCGGCGCGCCCGATCCCTTCACCGACAAGTGGATCTTCCCCGGCTATCACCTGCCGTCGCTGTCGCAGATGAGTGCGGCGAGCGAGAGGGTGCGGCTGATCGCCAGCGACGTCGAGATGCTGCGGCTCCACTATGCCCATACGCTAAGGCATTGGTTGGAAAGGGCTATCAGGGCTCGCGATGAGATCGTCGCCATGTATGACGAGCGATTCTTCCGCATGTGGGAATTTTATCTCGCCGGCGGAATCGTGATGTTTGAAACCGGTGCTGCGTGCAATTACCAGGTCCAGTATATCCGCGACCGCAACGCCGTGCCGATTACCCGCGATTATATGATCGAGGCCGAAGTGCGATACCGGAAGGCCGATGCCGCCCACGCCAGGGCTGCCTGATCCCACCTATTTGCCCTTCAGTTCCGCGACCAGGTGCGGCGCGGGATAGATCTTCTCCAGCGCCTCCTGCACTGCGGCGGCCGAGACGACCACGGCACGCTTGATCGTCCCGTCATATCCGTAATTGCCGCCGATGATGTCATGGGTGGTGACGAAGTTATAGGTGACATCGGGGTCGATCGTCTTGGCGTTGGCGATGAAGGCCGGGGGCAGGTCGAACGGGGAAGCGCCGGTCGCCCGGTCGAAGGTCCCGCCCAAAGTCGTACGAGACGGCACCATTTGCCCCCGCTCCTGCCAGCCTGCGACCTTGCCGTAGCTAATCCGCAGCGTGAAGGTGGCGTCCGGATAGACACTGTCGCCATAGGCGGCAAAGCGGGCGTCGGCGAGCCTGGCCTGGGCCGCGGTCAGCGGCGCGTCGACCTCCTCGTCGTACCGCTTTTGCAGCGCGCGGTCATTTGCGTCCACCGAGCGGGCATAGACAATCATCGGGTCGGTCGAAGCCTCGATCGCTGCCTGGCCGCCTTCCCATAGCGCCCGACGGAGTGCTGGATCAGCCAGCTTGGTTCCCGCGACGAGCCGCGCGGCCAATCCCTCAGGCGATTCCTTGCCCAGCAGCAGCTTGGTCTGCGGATCATCAGCACCGAGATATTCGCGCGCCTTTGACAGCGACCATTCCATGTAGAGCTGGTCGAGCCAGGGATAGATCGGCTTCTCGTCGAGCAGGCGCTTCTCGACCAGCGGCAGCGCCGAATCCGAATAGCCGGCCATACGTTCGGCATTGGGCTTGCCGCGCTCGGAGCCGGCGCGAACAAGCGTAATCGCGTAGTTGAAAAGGTCGCCCGAAGGCAGCGAGAAGCGGTCAGCGACGTAGAAGTTGCGGTACGCACCCATTGCCTTCGCGATATCGCCCCACGGATTTCCGATTGCGGTATTGCCGGCGCTCTTCGCCTTCAGCTCGGTCTCGGCGGCGGCCAGCCTGGAAGTAAATGCCGGGTCCCCCAATGCCTTCACCCGTCCGATGTAGACCTTGAGGCTGTTTTCGACCCCGCCCAGCGTTTCGGCGCCTTCGCGCTCCTTTTCCGAACTCGATGCCATGGCCGAAATCAACCGGCCGCGAAGTTCCGAATAGATGGTCACCGTAATCGGCAGGACCAGCTCGCGCTGAAACGCCAGCTGATCAGAAGTAAACAG
>DASTOV010000168.1:0-7344 GCA_035720125.1 Sphingomicrobium sp.
ACGATCTGGCGGCACTTGTCCGATGCCCGGGTGCGTTTAGCAAGTGCAATGGCCTAGCTCGGCGCCATTTCCTTGCGATCGCCGTCAATCTTCCTGCTGGCCAACAGTTCGGAGATCGCCCGTCCGAGCGAGCACGCGTCATATGGCTTGGAAACGATAGTGAACTCGCCTCGGCTGCCGACCAGGCTTTCGGCGTAGCCGGTCGCGAGCAGGATCGGCAAGCCGGGACGGAGTTCGGCAAGGTGCTCGGCGAGGTCGACCCCGCTCATCCCCGGCATGACCACGTCGGAGAAAACCAGGTCGAAATCATGCGCCGCAATAGCCGAAAGCGCATCAGCGCCGCAGTCGGCGGTCACTACTTCGCAGTTCAGGTCTTCGAGCAGGTCGGCCGCAAAATCGCGCACCTGGAGATTATCCTCGACCAGCAACAGCTTGAGGCCGCGCGGCAGCTGTTCGATGGACGCATCGCCTGGCATGTCGGATAGCGGCTTTGTACATCGCGGCAGCACGATGCGAAGCACCGTGCCTTCGCCTTCGACCGACTCAATCTCCGCGCGACCGCCGGCCTGCTCGGCAAAGCCATGTATCTGGGAAAGGCCGAGGCCGGTCCCCTTCCCGACGTCCTTGGTGGTGAAATAGGGCTCGAACACCCGTTGCAGCGCGTCTTGGGCAATGCCAGTTCCGGTATCTGCGATGCTAATGCAGACCGCGGCCTGGCCATGTAATTCGCAATCATAAGTGGCCAGGGTCAATGTGCCCCCATCGGGCATCGCATCCCTGGCGTTGACGACAGCGTTGAGCAGCGCCGTTTCCAACTGCGTCAGGTCGATTTCGACCCTTGCATCACTGGCTTTCAGGTCGAGCTCGACGCATATGCTGGAACCCAAGGTGCGGCCGACCATTTCGAGAAAGGCATCGAGCCGCACACCAAGATCCACGACCGTTGGGTGGAGGGCCTTTCGGCGCCCGAACGCCAGCAAATGGTTGGTGAGATCCGTCGCCCGCTGCGAGGTTTCGGCGATCGATTGCAGGTAGCGCAGCTGCTTGTCCCGAGGCAGGTCCGGATGCTTCAACAGGAAATCGCTGGCTCCGGCGATGACCGTCATCAGATTGTTGAAGTCATGGGCGATGCCGCCGGTCAGCTCGCCAAGAGCCTGCAGCCTTTGCGACTGCGCGAGGGCCTCGCGAGCTTCCTCGAGCTGGTCCTGGGCCTGCTTGCGCTCGGTGATGTCGCGGGTGATCTTGGCAAAACCGAGGAGTTCACCTTCATCGCCCACGATGGGATCGATGATGGCGTGCACCCAGAGCTGCGTACCGTCTTTCCTGACCCGCCAGCCTTCGGCTTCGAAGCGGCCGTCGCGGGCGGCTGTGCGAAGGGCTCGGCCAGGCAAGTCGGCGGCCAGGTCCTCCGGAGCGAAGAAGCGGGAAAAATGCTGGCCGATGATTTCATCGGCGGAATAGCCCTTGATGCGTTCGGCGCCCGGGTTCCAGGTCGTGACCAGGCCGTCGGGATCAAGCATATAGATGGCATAGTCAGTTACGGCACCGACGAGCAGGCGGAACCGTTGTTCTTCCGAAATACCGACCAAATTGGCCAAAACGCCATCCTTACCCGGGCGAGCTCAAAGCGAACAGCTGCCTAAGGCCCCACCCGAGGAGGGGTTGTAGGCTGGCCTCGCCAACAATCAAGTGGGGAGATCAAGGAGCAGGATGCGGCGCGATCGCCAGTCCGTCGCCATTCTTGCCCGCCGGCAGCCGCCTCAGAACCTGGCCGCTGGCCAAGTCGACCTCAGCGACAACATTGTTGCCGGTCTCGGCGGCGTAGATCCGCTTGCCGTCCGGCGAAAAAAGGATCGTGACCTGGCCTGCCTGCTGCTGGCCCGACAGCGGCACGTCGCGGACATGCCGCCGCGCCACGGCGTCGATGATCGTCAGCCCGCCGGCCTCGAGATTGGAGGTCACGATCCATCTGCCATCGGGACTTGCGGCAACGCGGATCGGCACGCTGCCGGTCTTGATCTCGGCCAACCGCTCGAAGGTCGCCGTGTCGAAGGCCTGGACGCGCGATCCTTCGAGATCGCCGACCCACAGCACCAGCTCGTCGCGGCTGAGCGCAATGCCTTCCGGCCGGCCGCCGACTGGTAGGTCGCGCAGCTTCCTGGCGCCGGCCAAATCA
This sequence comes from Sphingomicrobium sp., assembly GCA_035720125.1. Classification (GTDB taxonomy): domain Bacteria; phylum Pseudomonadota; class Alphaproteobacteria; order Sphingomonadales; family Sphingomonadaceae; genus Sphingomicrobium. Next base: position 2,177 of record DASTOV010000168.1, read on the forward strand.
ATGACGCTGACCGTCCCGGCGGCGATGTTGGCGGTGTAAGCAGTGGTCCCGTCGCTCGTCACCGCAACCATATGCGTGCCCTGCTGGTCGGTCTTGATGCTGGCGGTCACGGTGCCCGCCGCGGGATCGACCACCGCGATCGACTGGCTTCGCTCGGTCGTCACCACGATCCGCCCATCCTTCAGCCAGGCAATGCCGTGCGGTCCCTCGTTCGGCGACAGGTCAATGGTCTTCACCTTCGCTCGCGTCGCAACGTCGAACAGGTCGATGCTTGCCCCACCATAGGCGACCACCGCGGCCTGCCTGCCATCGGGTGAAATGGCGATTTCGTGCGGGGCCTTTCCCGTCGGGCTGCGGCCGATCTCCTGGCCGGTCCCGAGGTCGACGAAGCTGACCGTGTCCTCTCCCTTGTTGCCGATCAGCAGGAGGGCGCCAGGTGGGGAGTCGGCGGCGCAGGCAATCGATGAGGACGCTAATGCGAATGCAATGGCCGCTATGCGAAGCATGGCTGTTTCCTCCTGTCGGCGCCGACCGTAACAGCACGTCCGCTGTCGTCACTCGCTTTTCGACAAAACGGCTGCCAAGGTCCGGCGGCAATGCTGACACCTGTTGACAAGGCCCGGCGGGAGGCGCGCCGATGGCAGACGTTGATCGCCATCGTATTCCTTGGACTGGGCGGATGGTGCCTGATCGCGCCGACGAGTGTCGTCGCGCTCACCGTCCTTCCGCGGCATCAGAATGACTTTCAACTGACGGCAATTACGCTTGGCGCATTCGGCGCCCAGGCGATGCTGGTGGGACTAGTTGCGGCGACATCGCAGTTTACCGCCCGCACCTTTCTTGCGCTCGGCGTTGCGATGTTGCCTTTCTTCGCCTTCGACTGGTGGTTCTATTTCGTCGACCCGGTCTTCAATGAACTGATTCTGCTGGATGTGGCAGGCAATCTGGTAATGCTTGCGGCATGCCTACGGGGTTGGTGGCTGCTCAGGCTCGATTGACCGGCTCGGCCCCTCAATTCGTCAGTTTGCGGCGGAAGGTCTCGGGCAGGAACAGCAGCCCGACGACCAGCGTCACCAGCGCGACAATGATCGGGTACCACAGCCCGTAATAGATATCGCCGGTCGCCGCGACCATCGCGAAGGCGAAGGTGGGGAGAAACCCCCCGAACCAGCCGTTGCCGACATGATAGGGCAGCGACATCGACGTATAGCGGATACGGGTCGGGAACAGCTCGACCAGCAGCGCCGCGATCGGCCCGTAAACCATCGTCACATAGAGGGCGAGCAGGAACAGGATGCCGACGACCATCGGCCGGTTGATCGCGGCCGGATCGGCCTTGGCCGGATAGCCTGCCGCATCCAGCGCGGCCCGCGCCTCCGTCTCGAACGACTTGATCGCCAGCGAGCGAACTTCGCCGGAGAACTGCCCCGGCTCCATGACCTGGATCGGCACTTGTCCGACCATCACGGTCGTGCCGCTGCCTGCAGGCGCCGCGACATTCGCGTAGGAAACGCCCGACCTTGCCAGATAGGATTTTGCGACATCGCAGCTGCGCCGGTCGAACTTGTTCCGGCCGACAGGATCGAATTGCAGCGAGCATCGGCTGGGATCGGCAATAACCGAAACGGGAGCGGACGCCTGCGCCCGCGCCAGCGCCGGGTTTGCCGCCTCGGTCAGCGCTCCGAATAGCGGGAAATAGGTCAGCGCCGCCAAGGCGCAGCCCGCCATGATGATTGGCTTCCGTCCGACCTTGTCCGACAGCCAGCCGAAGAAAATGAAGAAGGGCGTCGCCAGCGCCAGCGCGATGGCGATCAATATATTGGCCGTCGCGCCGTCGACCTTCAGCGTCTTTTCGAGGAAGAAGAGTGCATAGAATTGCCCGGCGTACCAGACCACCGCCTGCCCGGCGACCGCGCCCACCAGCGCGATGATCACGATGCGAAGGTTATTCCAGCGCCCAAACGCCTCGGTCAGCGGCGCCTTGGATCCCTCTCCGGCTTCCTTCATCTCGCGGAACAGCGGGCTTTCTTCCAATCGCATGCGGATCCAAAGCGACAGGGCCAGCAGCAGGATCGAGATCAGGAAGGGAATGCGCCAGCCCCATGTCGCGAAGGCCTCCTCGCCCATTGCCGTGCGGATGCCGATAACCACCAGCAGCGCCGCGAACAGGCCCAGGGTCGCGGTGGTCTGGATGAAGCTGGTGAAGAGGCCTCGCTTCCCCTCCGGCGCATGCTCGGCGACATAGGTCGCCGCCCCGCCATATTCGCCGCCCAGCGCCAGCCCCTGCAGCAGCCTCAACGCGACCAGCAGGATCGGCGCCGCCACCCCAATCGTCGCATAGCTGGGCAGCAACCCGACCAGGAAGGTCGACAGGCCCATGATGCCCATGGTGACGAGGAAGGTGTTCTTGCGCCCGACCAGGTCGCCGATCCGCCCGAACAGGATCGCCCCGAACGGCCGGACCGCGAAACCGGCGGCGAAGGCGGCAAGTGCGAAAATGAAGGCGGTGGTCTCGTTGACGCCCGAGAAGAACTGGGCCGAGATGATCGTCGCGAGCAGGCCGTAGAGGTAGAAGTCGTACCATTCGAAGATGGTGCCCAGCGACGAGGCGCCAATGACGAAGGCGGGCGACCGTCGGGCCGGGCCGGTACCTGCTTCGATTGTCGCCATGCCCGTCCCCCTCGCTCACGCGATGGGTGCCGTGCCCGCCGAAGAAGCGCAAGCCCGCCCAATCGCCCAATGATTGCCGTGGGCGGTGCCCTTAACGTCACTAATGTCTCAAGGTGAGGCGCCTTTTCATGCCTCCGGTGTGACGTTAAGCCATTTCAATTCCGACGATGAGAAAGAGCCGGTTTTCTCTCGCATATCGGCATGGCTGTAGGACAGGATTTTCTGGTTATCGCTAATGGCCGGAATGGGTGGAAAGCGGACATTAGGTCGCCTTGGCCACAGCTACGAGATGTGTTCCGCCGCTCAACTGGCGCTCCTCACACCGTAGGATGTGTCCCGGCTGAAAGGCCCACTCCTCCTCGGGCGGCGCGTTCTCCGTGACCATGTAGCCAAGCTCGCCAATCTTCATGGCTTCGACGGGCCGCCAAACATCCGTTCCTTCGTTCAGGAGCGGCATGTAGATCGTAGTAATGTCGTCCTCCGACATGCGGTCCAAAGCCGGGCGCATCGTTCGGGCCAGTAAGTAGCGGGCTGCAATGGCCGCGAGCGTCAGCACGGCTCCTGACCATCCGAGCCACGCAACGGGGAAACCCGCGACAACAAGCGCAAGCCCCAAGACAGTCGCAGCGAGGCCCACCAGCAGCAAAACGTTCGCGGCGAACATGGCGACAAACAAAGGGCGAAGATCTCTCATAAGCGCCGGTATCGCCCCCGTTGCCAATGACCGCAATGGGTCGAAAGCTGCCATAAGCATTTTATGGCAGGAATGGGTGGAAACCGGACATTAGGTGGCCCGCGTTGCTTGCGCCTACCTTTGGGTTCCCTCTTTCCAAGAGGATTAAGCATGTAGCGTTGCGCAATTCCGCCGGTGCGTTACGCTGTTCGAAACTGGGAGGTGCCGATGCGCGTCGTTGCGATGGGGCTACTGCTGCTCCTTGCGGGCTGCGACTCTCATAAATCAGACGAACAGGCCCGCTTCGAAGCTCAGCCTGCCGCGGTAGCCTTCGACGGAGCCGATTACGAAAACCAGGCCGGGAAAGTTGCCCATGGCAAGCGGCTGTCATCGCTATTTGGCTGTAGCTCTTGTCATGGTCCCAATTATACCGGAGTCAATTTCGGCGAGTTCATCCCGATCGTCCAAGGACTTTGGGCAAGCAATATCTCACTTACCATGCCGAAGTTGAGCGACGCCGAGCTCGAACGGCTGCTGCGCGAAGGCGTTCATCCCGACCGGGAAATTTACTTGATGCCCTCGAAGGCGACGCAGTTTCTTTCGCAGCGCGACATGGCCGCGCTGATCGCCTTCCTCCGGACCATTCCACCTGCCGGCAAGCCGACCCCCCTGCCGCCCAAGGGCTTCGAGCAAGCCGTGAGGGATCGCCTTCCCAAGGACTATTGGCTGACCGAGGAAGAAAGAAAAACTGGCTCTTATGCCAATGCAGCGGACGAGGTCGCGTATTTCGCTGCCCATCAGCCTGCCGATCTTGGTCCCGGCCTGGCTCGCGGCCGCTTGATAGCCACGAGCCTGTGCAGCGGCTGCCACGGTGCCGCACTCGACGGAGTCGGAGAGCCCGGCGGTGATATCCAGGGCGCGCTCGCCTATGACGATGCGGCTTTCAACCAGCTGCTAACCGACAGCATCGACCGCACCGGGAAGCAAGTGCTGGTCGAAGAATGGGGCGCAGGTCACGAATTTCGGCCGCTGACTCCGGCCGAGCGCCGAGACGTGATAGCCTATGTGCGCGCCCTAGCGCGATCTCGCGCGCAATGAGTTGCTGACGTTTGGCTCGATTATCGCGGATGGACTGCAATGCCGCATTGGGTCGAAAGCGGCCATTCGCATGTTGAGCAAAGTTGCGCCTAGTCGTCGGCGAGCGCGGACTTTTCTTTATCCCGCCGAAGCTGATCTGCCTTGTCGGAATCCGCCCACGACTTTTCGTTCTCACCCAGTTGCAGGTACATCTCGGCGCGCATTTGCAGCGCCCATATATTGTCGGGTTCGCGCCTTAGGGACTCGGACAGGAGCTTCACGGCGGTACTTGGGTCCCCCGCGTCGATTGCGAGAAGGGCTTCACCTCGCAGCAAGACCGGGTTTACTGGATCGATTGTTCGAACCGCCTTGAAGTCCTGCTCGGCTCGCATTCGGTCCTTTTTCCACGCATAGGTAATGCCTCGATTTGCCAGCGACCAAATGTCATCTGAATCGAGATCATGCGCCCGGGAGAAGTCGGCTATCGCCTCATCAAACTTTCCAGTGTCGAGGTACATCAGTCCACGATTGACGTATGCGTCAGCGTCTTTCGGTCTAATCCTGATCGCTTCGCTAAAATCTTTGACGGCGCTACGCCTGTCGCCAACTTTCTGGTGCGCAATTCCTCGATTATAATGCGCATAGAAGTCTTGCGGATCGAGCCGTATCGCCTCGCCGTAATCGGAGATAGCCTGACGTTCGTTGCCGAGTTGATCGTGGGCGATACCGCGAGATACAATCAGGCTGG
>DASTOV010000169.1:0-15542 GCA_035720125.1 Sphingomicrobium sp.
CAGCCGCTGGCTAGCATCCCCTCTCGACCGGCGCCACCGCGACGGCGTATGAAGGGTTGAGGGGGCTGCAATGGGTGAATTCGAAGCAATTGGCGATGCAGTGACCGGCGGACTGCTGGCGCGCGCGGTCGAGCCGAATGCCGGCGAAGTTGGCGCGGACGGCCATACCCATGAGACCAATTGCCTGAATTGCGGGACGCTGCTGTCTGGCGAATTCTGTCATGCCTGCGGCCAGCATGCCCATGTTCACCGCACGCTGACGGCATTCTTCCATGATCTTCTGCACGGCTGGCTCCACCTTGAGGGCAAGACGTGGCGGACTTTGCCGCTGCTGGCCTGGAAGCCCGGCGAGCTGACTCGCCGCTACATTGAAGGCGAGCGCGCGCGATTCGTTTCGCCGATCGCGATGTTCCTGTGCACCGTGTTCATTATGTTCGCAGTCGCCAGCCTGGGCGGAGGGTCGTCCGCAAATCCGGCCATTGGCCAAGAGGCGGCTGCAGAACTTGCGAGGGAAATCGAGAAACAGGAGGAGAAGGTCACTCAGCTGCGGGCAGATCGCGACGCAGCGGCACGGGCAGGCCAGCCAACCGCGAAAATGGATGAGATGATCAAGGAAAATGTGCAGGAAATCGCGCTCGCGCGCGGCATGCGAAGCGGTATCGTGAAGGGCGATCCGGATTTCCAGCTTAAGGAAGAGCTGCCGCCCTGGCTATTCGTACCGATAGACAAGGCGAGCAAGAATCCCGAGCTCTTGTTCTACAAGATCAAGACAAACGCTTATAAGTACAGCTGGGCGCTGATCCCGATCTCAGTTCCGTTCATATGGCTGCTTTTCCCGTTCAGCCGCCGTTTTCACGTGTATGATCATATGGTGTTTGTCACCTATTCGATCAGCTTCATGTCCCTGCTGGTGATCGCCGCAGCCCTGTTCAACGCGCTCGGCCTTTCCGTGCTGGCGGCATTGCTGTTCTTCGTCCCGCCATTCCACATGTACCGTCAATTGAAGGGCACCTACGGGCTCTCGCGATCCAGCGCGATATGGCGAACCTTGTTGCTGCTGATTTTCGCCGCCATTGCGCTGTCCCTGTTCGGGTCAGCGCTGCTTGGCGTAGGCCTGTTCGACTAGCTTCTAGGCTCCCGCAGGGGCCGCACCGCCAATTCCTGGTTTCGGTCGCTTCGATTTCGGAATCGACGAGCCTGCCACTGGTATAGTCGGCTGCGAGCTCGATCCGCGGTCGATATGCCCGCCGTCGAGCAACGTCTTGATCTCGTCGCCGCTCAAGGTTTCATACTCAAGCAACGCCTGAGCGAGCGTTTCGAGCTCGCCGCGATGCTCCTCGAGCAGATGCTTGGCGCGGTCGTATCCCTGCTCGACGATCCTGCGGATCTCCGTGTCGATCGCCTGCGCCGTCTCGTTCGACATATTCTTCTGGCGATTGACCGAATAGCCGAGGAAGACTTCCTCATCGGCTTCCGCATATTGCAACGGGCCAAGCGCATCGGACATGCCCCAGCGGGTTACCATGTCGCGGGCAAGGCCAGTGGCATAGCTGATGTCCGACGAAGCGCCGGAGCTGACCTTGTCGTAGCCGAAGATCACTTCCTCGGCGACGCGGCCACCCATCGCGACGGCCAGGTTCGCGTACATCTTGTCGCGGTGATAGCTGTAATTGTCCCGCTCCGGCAGGCGCATGACCATGCCTAGAGCACGGCCACGCGGGATGATCGTCGCCTTGTGGATCGGATCCGAGGCCGGCTCGTGCAGCGCGACAATGGCGTGGCCTGCCTCGTGATAGGCAGTCATGCGCTTCTCGTCCTCGGTCATGACCATGGACTTGCGCTCGGTGCCCATCAGAACCTTGTCCTTGGCCTCCTCGAATTCCTGGGCGGCGACCAGCCGCTTGCCCTTGCGCGCCGCCAGCAAAGCGGCCTCATTGACCAAATTGGCCAAATCCGCGCCGGAAAAGCCGGGCGTGCCACGGGCGATGATGCGTGCGTCGACATCGGGCGCCAGCGGCACCTTCTTCATATGAACATGAAGAATCTGCTCGCGGCCATCGATGTCGGGGCGCGGTACCACGACCTGGCGGTCGAAGCGGCCCGGCCGCAGCAGCGCCGGATCGAGCACGTCAGGCCGGTTTGTCGCAGCAATGATGATGATGCCCTCGTTGGCCTCGAAGCCGTCCATTTCGACCAGCAGCTGGTTCAAGGTCTGCTCGCGCTCGTCATTGCCATTGCCAAGACCCGCACCGCGGTGACGACCGACTGCGTCGATTTCGTCGATGAAGACGATGCAGGGCGCCGACTTCTTGGCCTGGTCGAACATGTCGCGAACGCGGCTTGCGCCGACACCGACGAACATCTCGACAAAGTCCGATCCGGAAATGGTGAAGAAGGGCACTCCCGCTTCGCCCGCGATGGCGCGGGCAAGCAAGGTCTTGCCGGTGCCGGGCGAGCCGACCAGCAGCGCACCCTTGGGAATCTTCCCGCCGAGACGCGCGAACTTGCCCGGATCCTTCAGATACTCAACGATTTCCTGCAGTTCCTCACGGGCCTCGTCGATGCCGGCGACATCGGCGAAGGTCACGCGGCCCTGCTTTTCGGTCAGCATGCGCGCACGGCTCTTGCCGAACCCCATTGCGCCGCCGCCGGCGTTCTTCTGCATCTGGCGCATCACAAAGAAGCTGATGCCCAGGATGAGGAGGAAGGGCAGCGACTGGTAGAGCAGGATCAGCCAGACGCTGGACTGCTCCTCGGCCTTGACCGCGACGCCGACTCCCTTGGAGACCAGCCGGTCCGCAACATTGGTATTGGGCGGAGCGACGGTGCGAAATGCCTTGCCGTCGGCCATCTTGCCGCTCACCGTAACATTGCCCACAGACGAGGTGGCGATGGTAACCGACTGGACATTACCCTCGTCGACCTGCCGCACAAAATCGGAATAGGCGAGTGGATCGCCCTGGGCTGCGCTGCCGCTGTCAAACGCGCGAACGAACAAAACCAGCCCGAACAGCACTGCCAGCCAGATCAGCAGTGATTTGGTCCAGGGATTACCGGGCTTCTTCTCGTTGCGCTTCTCGTCCACCTAGAATCGTTCCTTCTGGAATGTCGCAGGCGCTATCTGTCCACGAAGCGCCAGCCGTCAACTGCCCCTAAAATAGGCGAATTGCCCTTAATAACAATGGAACGGCCGCCGGCCGGGCGCGATTGCGGGCCGTTGTGGCCTAAAATTTCAGCGCGAAGCCGACCGCGGCCTTTCGTGTGCTCGGTACCGTATAGTCGCGGTTGGTCGCCGGCAATTGCGCCGGGCGCTCCGACTTCTCCCCGAACATGCCGACGCCGAATGTCGCATTCGGGTATAGCTCTGTTCCGGCAACGATCTTGGCGCCCTTATCGCCCGCTGTGCCAGGGTCCTTTGGGGCATCTGCAAGGTTGAAGCTGCGCTCCGGCTTTTTTTGCTCGCTGATGTGCCAGGGGGACGTAGCCTTGCTTGGGGCATGCTGCGCCTGCACGGGGACCGCTGCAAGCACCGATGCCACGACAGCCGTGACGAAACGAGCCATGGTTCCTCCCTGTATATCCTATCAGCGGGAACCATTTCATTTTGCGCGCGAAGCTCCCTGCGGGCAATTGGGGGAATTCCTCAGTTTTTGCGTGGAGCCGCCGGGGACAGGCGCCAACGCGATCCTCCCTCGAGCTTCAGACCCGACAGCGTGATCGTTTTCCCTTGCTCGAGCGATTCGAGTGCCCGCATGACATCGGGCCCCCGGGGCTGCGGCGCGCCCAGTTCGGCAATGGCGGCCAGCAGCAGCCGTCGCTTGAGCTCTCGCGGCAAGTCGCACGCCTCAATGATGCAACAGCCGGCCCCTTGCTCGATCCGCGAACCGATCAGCGGGGCCAGGGCCCAGTCGAGGGCCTCGTCTGCATCGCGGAGGGCGGCGGCGCTCGCGGCCAGGCGTGCCGGATCGGCCCAATCCGCCTCGTGCAGCAGGGCGCGAATACGGCTGCGATCGTAGCTTGGGTCGCGGTTGCTGGGGTCGTCGACTGGCTCGAGGCCCGCACCAACGACAAGCTCAACCAATTCCGACTTGCGCCAGTCCAGAAGTGGTCGGATCAGCAACACATTTTCGGAAAGGGCGCGCTTGCCCTTGGTGCCGCCCAACCCGCCAACACCGGCACCGCGAAGCAGCCGCATCAGCAGTGTTTCGGCCTGGTCGTCGGCATGATGGGCCGTGGCAACTGCCCCGAGCCTCCGATCAAGCGCCCAGTCGTTGAGCAGCCGGTAGCGCATCGCCCTGGCCGCGGCCTGGACATTCGCTGCGGGAGGTTCGGGCCAATCCGCCATCAGAATTTTGTGCGGGACACCTAGCTGTCCGCAGGTGGCCGCGACCATTGCCGCCTCCTCGGCGCCTTCCTTGCGAAGGCCATGGTCCACCGTTGCAGCCTCGATCGAGCCCGGCCGGGCCGCGGCGGCGAGCAGCAGCAGCGCGAGGCTGTCGGGGCCGCCGGATACTGCGACACCCAATTGCATTGGTCCGGGAATGAGCGCGTCGAGGTCGGCGGCGAAGCGGGCGATCGCTTCCGCCTTCATCTTCAAATCCTCAGCTGCACTTTGCCTCGGCCTTGGCGCCGGGCAGCGCCGCCCTCAGCGGAGCGCGGACATTACCGGAGTAAACTTCCTCAAGTTCCGCGTAAGCCTTGCAGGCTTGGCCCGGCTGACCAAGCTTCATCAACGCCTGGCCGAGATAGAAGAGGCTGTCCTGTGCCCGTTCGCCTTTCGGGTCGCGACGATAATTGGCGAGCAATGCCTCGGCGGCCGCGCGCGGCTGGCCCTTGTCGAGCATCGCCCGGCCGGCGAGGTTATAAGCCCAGCTGGTGCGCCGGTGGTCAGGATATTTCTTCGTGAAGTCCTGGAGCGATTTAATCGCTTGATCATATTTTCCCGAGTTCCACAGCGCATAGCCTTGGTCATATGCCGCTTCGGCAGGGTCAGGCGACGCTTCGGTTGGTAATGACGCCGAACTCGCCCCGGGAATTGCCGTCTCCACCTTCGGCTTTGGCGCGGGCGGCGGTGCTTCGGACAGCTCGCCTTGCCCCTCTTCTCCTGTTCGCCCGCCCGAGGTGGCAGCCTGAGTTTCCAATTCACGGAGGCGGCGGTCCTGGTCTGCTCGAAGCCGAGCCAGCTCCGCTTCCATTACCGCTACCCGGTTGCCGTTTTCTTCCGCCTGACTGACGATACTTGCCAACTGCCGTTCAATCGCATCAAGCCGCACGGTCAGATTGGTGACCGAATCCTGGGTCGCCGCAGGCTCGTCGCTAAATCCGGCGGTGTCGGCGGGCTGGCCCTTCGGAAAGACTTGCTTTTGAACCTGACGCAGCTGTTTTTCCAGCCGTTCGATCCGCTGCTCGGGTGTCGGCTGGCGCTTTTGCGCGAAGGCCGGGGCAAGTGCGAGTGTTGTTGCGAGAGCGGCGTAAGAAAGGGCGGAACGAAAACGCATGGCAATCCTCAATCGGTTAAGCGACGCTTGGACGGGATTGGCTCAACCAGCCTGTCCCGCACGTGAATCATTGTTGGGCAGCGGTCTCTCCATCAGTGCCGGTGCTGGGCGGTGGGTTGTCGGTCGTGACGGACGGTTCGAGGGTCTCGGCTGGAGGAGGGGAAGGCGCCGCCCCGCGCGACGGGCGAGGCAAAGCGGCCGACGTCGGAGCCGGCTCCGAGCCGCCGCCGACGGCAGGTGTCGCCGTAGCCTTCAAGAGTTCCGGAGCTCTTAGGCTGACCCCGGTGACCGTGCGTCCGGGCACGCCGATTGGCGGGGCCTGCTTGGTGCCGACGGCAATGCGTAGCGCCTCTGGCTTGCCGGTGGTGAGGACGGGAGCGTTTGCATTGGCCGGAACTTGATAGGTTTCGCCTGGTGCCAGCTGCCCTTGCTTCAGGATGGTCGATCCGTCCTTGACCTCGATCCATACAACATCGATCGCGGTGAGGACGACCGGTCCGTCTGGTGCCTCCGAAGTCGGCTCCGGAGCCGGCGCGGCAATCGCATTTTCACCTGAGGCCTCGACGTTGCTCGCTTCGGCCGCGGGTTCATCGGGCTGGAGCGAACGGTTGTTGAACCATGTCAAACCCAGCACGAACAGCGCCAGCAGTGCCAGCGCGCCGATGACCAGGCCCTTCGGCATGGTCCGCGCAGGGTCGGCCGCTTGATAGACTTCCGGGGTTGCTATGGCAGGCCTGGTCCCTCCCATTTCCGCGCGCAGCTGCTCACCGATCTCCGTACGGTCGAGACCAACAGCTGCCGCAAAATTCTTGGCGAAGCCAATCGAATAGGTCGCGGCTGGGAGCCTGTCCCAGTCGCTGTTTTCAAGGCTTGCGAGGTGGCGCGTGGGTATGCGGGTTTGGGCGGCGATTTCCTCGATCGACAGGCCCTTGGATTCGCGCGCTTCGCGAAGACGCTGGCCGACCGTTACAACGTCTGCCGATTCCGTCTCGTCCATCACTCTCCCCCGCATGCCATGCGCTTGAATTTGCAACCGTTGTCGGGAGGTGGCGCGCCCCTGTCAACCAGCCAGTTGGCCGCATTCAAGCAATTGAAATGGAGTGGCGTTTAGCCCAATCGGCCATCGCCTTCCGCATGTTGGCGGGCGGCTTGGCGAGCAACGCCTCGACCCGGGCGCGAACCGCTGCCGCGTCGATCGACCGGACCATCGCCTTGACCGGGCCAACCGCCGCCGGCGTAATCGAAAAGCTGTCGATGCCGATACCGATCAGCGACAAGGCTTCGAGCGGGCGGCCGGCCATTTCACCGCACACGCGGACCGGGACGCCGGCTTCCTTTGCCTGCTGCGTCACCCGGCGAAGGAAACGCAGGATGGCGGGACTGAGCCAGTCGTATCGCTCGGCGAGCCTCGGGTCGGCACGATCGGCGGCAAACAGGAACTGGGTCAAGTCGTTGGTGCCGATCGACAGGAAATCGATCCTGGGCAATAGAATGTCCAACGTCTCGGCAAGGCTCGGTACCTCCAGCATCGCGCCGAACTCGACAGCCTTGGGGCCAGCTCTCCTGGCACTCTTGGCCCATTGGAGCTGCTCTTCGAACAGGGACCGCGCCTCCTCATATTCCCACGGTTCACTGACCATCGGGAACATGACGCGCAGGATCTTGCCGCCCGACGCTTCGATGAGAGCGCGGGCCTGTGCCTTCATCAGGGCCTTGCGTTCCAGGCTGAGGCGCAATGCACGCCATCCCATGGCCGGGTTTTCGCTTTCGTCCTTTGTATCCTCGGCGAGATAGGGAAGCGCCTTGTCGCCGCCGATGTCGACGGTACGAAACACGACCGGCTTGTCGCCCGCCGCGTCAAGCACGCTTTTGTAAAGTCGAAGCTGGCTTTCACGTCCGGGCAGTTGGGCGGCGATCAGAAACTGGAACTCGGTTCGGAACAGGCCGATGCCGTCCGCGCCCGCCAACTCCAGCGTAGCCGCATCTTCTGCCAGGCCCGCGTTGACCATCAGCGTAATCCTTTCGCCATCCCTGGTCACGGCCGGAAGACCGCGGATGGCGGCATATTCCGCCCTCTTCTTCTGGCTTAGCGACATCCGCTGATCGAATGCGTTGGTCAGGACCCGGTTGGGCCGGGCGACAACCGTGCCGGCGTCGCCATCGAGCAGGATCGTGTCGCCTTCGTTGGCGATGTGCCGAATGTCGGCGATGCGTCCGACGACCGGAACGCCCATTGCGCGGGCGACGATCGTGACATGGGCGGTGAGTGAGCCTTCTTCCAGCACCACGCCCTTCAGCCTGCGCCGGTCATATTCCAGCAGTTCCGCGGGCCCCAGGTTCTTGGCGATCAGAACGGCATCTTTGGCAAGTCCGGTTTGTGCCGCCGTGCCCATCCGGCCCGAGACGATGCGCAACAGCCGGTTCGACAGGTCTTCAAGATCATGCATTCGTTCTTTCAGGATCGGGTCGTCGATCTCGCGCATGCGCGCGCGCGTTCGCTGCTGGACTCGCTCGATTGCAGCCTCGGCGGTCAGGCCGCTGTCGATCGCCTCATTGATCCGCCGCGACCAGCCTTCGTCATACGCAAACATCTTATAGGTCTCGAGGATCTCATTATGTTCGCCGGCCGTGCCGAATTCGGCCTCGCGGGTCATATTGTCGATCTGCTCGCGCATCTTGCGAAAGGCCGCGTAAACCCGGGTCCGTTCGGCCTCGATGTCCTCGGCAACCGTATGCTCGACGATCACGCGCGGCTGGTGGAATACGGCCACGCCCTTGGCCATGCCGGTTACCAGCTTGAGCCCCACGAGCCGACGCATGCCGACATCGAAGGCAGCAGCTCGTGCGCCATCGACCAGCCGGGCGCTGGCGATCATTTCGCTCAGCACCATGGCCACCGTTTGCAGGGCTTCGATCTCGACATCGTCGTACCGCCGGGGCTCCGCGTGCTGGACGCAGAGAACGCCGATCGGCGATTCCCGGCGGATGATCGGGACGCCGGCGAAACTATGATAGCGCTCCTCGCCGGTTTCCGGGCGATAGACGAATTCGGGGTGATTGGCCGCTTCGGCGAGGTTCAGGATGCGACCCTCTTCGGCGATGGTCCCGACCAGGCCCTCGCCCATGGAGAGGCGGGTGACGTGAACGGCTTCCTTCCGAAGGCCGTGGGTCGCGGAAAGCTCCATTGCGTTGTCGCGCAGCAGGTAGATGGAACATACCTCGCTCCTCATCGCTTCGGCGATGAGATCGACCACCTTGTCCAGCTTGTGTTGCGCCGACCCGCGCTTGGCCATGACCTCATGCAGGCCTGTCAGGATTTCGCGGGCAGAGGAGGCGGCGCTAACTGGCATGTCGTGAGGCTATGCAGGGAAAGCACCGGCTTTCCAAGCGCCGTAAATCGATCCGGATCGGATCGATCGCCAATCTTGTGGAAAGCTGCTGCTTCTACTCAGGACCCATGACAAGGATCGACATACTTCGGCGCCAGCACGACGACGCCCTGGCAATGGCCCAGCGGCTGCTTGAGCTGGTCGACCAGTTTCAACCTGGCCAGACAGCCTCACCAATCGTCCTACAACTCAATCGCCTCCATGGCCTGCTCCGCATCCACTTCGCGCATGAGGACTTTGAGCTTTATCCCCGCCTGGTTAGCTCGCCCGACCCGAAGATTGCGCGCATTGCGCAAGGCTTTGTCGACGAAATGGGTGCGCTTGCATCCGAAATTGAATGTTTCGCCCGCCACTGGCCATCATCCGCCAGTATTGCCGCCAATTTCGACGAGTTCCGCGAAGCGGTCAACGAGCTGATGCTGGCGCTGGCCGTGAGGATCGAAAGGGAGAATCGACTATTATTCCCGTTGCTGGCGGGTGATGGCGTGGCGCCGGAAGACCGGCGTGACGCGGCCTAGCCGCGCGAGCCCAAAGCGTGGGCTGCTTCCTCGACCAGTTCCTGGATGATCTCGGAGACCGGTTCTTCGCGCCTGACCATACCGACCGATTGTCCAGCCATGACGCTGCCGGTCTCCACATCACCGTCAATCACCGCGCGGCGCAACGCCCCCGCCCAATAATGTTCGATCTGCAGCTGGGCTTCGGCCATTTCGATCGCGCCTTCATCCAGCCTCTGCGCTACCTCGCGCTGCTTGGCAGCGAAATTCTCCATCTCGCGGTTCTTGAGCGCGCGAACAGGGATGACCGGCAGGCGCGGGTCGATCTGGACCGACGGAATGGCGTCGCGGGCAGAGGCGCGGATAAAGGCCTTCTTGAAGTTGGCGTGGGCAATGCTCTCGTGTGCGCAGACGAAGCGGGTGCCGAGCTGCACGCCGACCGCGCCCATTTCCAGATAGGCAGCGATCGCTTCGCCGCGGCCGATCCCGCCGGCCACGAACACGGGGATGCTGTCGGATACGTCGGGCAGGATTTCCTGGCACAGCACGCTGGTGGATACCGGCCCAATGTGGCCGCCGGCCTCCATCCCTTCGATCACCAGCGCGTCGGCCCCTGACCGCATCAACTTCTTGGCCAGCGCCAGCGCCGGCGCGAAGGCGATCAGCTTGGCACCATGGCTCTTGATCCGCTCGATTGCGCCGCCGGGCGGCAGCCCGCCGGCCAGCACGACATGGCTGACCTCGTGCCGCGCACAGACGTCGATCAGCGCTTCGAGCTGCGGGTGCATGGTGATCAAGTTGACGCCGAAGGGCTTGTCGGTCCGCTCCTTGGTTCCCGCGATCTCGCCGTCGAGCAGCTCCGGGCTCATGGCGCCACAAGCGATCACGCCGAAGCCGCCGGCATTGGAAATGGCGGCGACCAGATGGCGTTCGCTGACCCAGCTCATCGCCCCGCCCATGATCGCCCATTCGGTACCGAGGAACTCGGTCCCGCGGGTCATCAATTCCTTCAAGCGGACCATTCCCGCATCGCCGTGGACGGCACGCGGTTCCGCGATCATGCCTTCCCCGCTCACGCCACAGCCTCCTCACGCGGCGCGTCGAGGCCATAGGCGGTGTGGAGCACACGGACGGCAAGCTCGGTATATTCCTCGGGGATCAGTACGGAGACCTTGATCTCGCTGGTGGTGATGGCAAGGATGTTGATGCCGCGCTCGGCCAGGGTCTGAAACATCTTTGCGGCAATGCCGGCGTTGGAACGCATGCCGACGCCAACCGCGCTGACCTTGGCAATGTTCATGTTGGTCAGGATTTCCTTGAAACCGACCTGGTCCTGGACCTTCTTCAGCTCCGCCACGGCGTGGGCCAGCGAGGCGTTGGGCACCGTGAAGGCAAGGTCGCTTTCGTCGCCGGCATTGCGCACCGATTGAACGATCATGTCGACATTGATGTTGGCTTGGGCAAGTGGACCGAATACCGCGGCGACAACGCCGGGCCGGTCGGGCAAATCGACCAGTGTAACCAGCGCCTCGTTGCGATCGTGGGCGATGCCCGTGATGACATTGCGTTCCATGTGGCTTTCCTCAATGGCCTGGTCGCCCACGATCAGGGTGCCGGGCAAGTCCTCGAACGATGACAATACGGTCAGCGGCATATTGTAGCGCATCGCCAGCCCGACCGAACGTGTCTGGAGCACCTTGGCGCCGACGCTGGCCAGCTCCAGCATCTCCTCATAAGTGACCATGTCGAGCTTCCTGGCCTGCGGTACGATGCGCGGGTCGGTGGTATAGACGCCGTCGACATCGGTGTAGATATCGCAGCGATCGGCCTTCATGGCCGCGGCCAGCGCGACCGCCGAAGTGTCCGAGCCACCGCGGCCGAGCGTCGCCACGGCATTATCGGCTGTTACGCCCTGGAAGCCGGGGATGACCGCGATACCCTGTTCGTCGAACACCCGTTCAAGCACGTCGACGTCAATATTCTCGATCAGCGCAGCGCTGTGCCCCGAAGCGCGGATCGGCAGCTGCCATCCCATATAGCTTTTGGCATTGAGCCCCATGCCCTGGAGGGTGATGGCGAGGAGTCCCGACGTGACCTGTTCGCCGCTGGCGACCACCACATCATATTCGCGCGGGTCGTAAAGCGGGGCTGCTTCCTTGCACAGCTGGACCAGCCGGTCCGTTTCGCCGGCCATGGCGGAGACGACCACGGCGACCTGGTTGCCGGCCTCGGCCTCGCGCCTGACGCGGTTCGCGACCGCGCGGATGCGCTCGATCCCGGCCATCGAGGTTCCGCCGAATTTCATCACGATGCGTGCCATGGATTGGCGGTTTTTCCTCTTGGGCCAGCGTGCCGCGCCCTGTTAGGGAGGCGACATGGCCAAGACAAGCATCGTCGATCGGGAAGCCGCGCATTTCGGCGCGATGGCAGCCGACTGGTGGGACCCCAAGGGCAAGTCCGCCATGCTGCACAAGCTCAACCCGGTGCGCCTCGCTTACATCCGCGACATGATCGACATGCATTGGCAGGCCGACGAGCATGGCTTCAAGCCGCTCGCAGGAAAGACCGCGCTCGATGTCGGCTGTGGGGCCGGGCTGCTGGCTGAGCCGCTGGCCCGGCTGGGGGCGGAGGTAACCGCGGTCGATGCCGCGCCGGAACTAATCGAGGTGGCCAAGGCGCATGCCGAGGGGCAAGGGCTGGCGATCGACTATCGCGCGGTGGGCGTTGAAGCGCTCGACGGGAAATATGATCTTGTCACCTCGATGGAGGTGATCGAGCATGTCGTGGACCCGCAACAGTTTGTGAGCGACCTCGCCGCGCGCCTGGCGTCGGGCGGGCTGATGATCCTTTCGACGCCCAACAAGACGGCTTGGTCGAAGCTGTTGACCATCACCCTGGCCGAGGGCTTCGGCCAGATCCCCAAGGGCACGCACGACTTCGACAAGTTCATCGACCCCGAAAGGATGCATGGGCTTCTGGCCCATGCCGGGCTGGAGGTAATCGACTTCGAAGGTATCGCGGTCAGCGCGACGCGCGGACTTCATTTGAGCGAGGATACGAGCCTCAACTACCTCGTGGCGGCGAAGCACACGGAGTAAATTGCCTTCGCCGGCGCTCAGGCCAGAATCTTCATCGTACAGACCGATCAGCTGGGCCCGGGGTAGCTTTCGACCCCCGACGTTGAACCATGCAAGGCGGATCGAACCATTTGACGCAGGTTCTTGACGTGCACTCGACCGGCTGGGAGCCTCTGCCCGTTTCGAAGGACTACTTCTGGCTTGCCGATCGCCCCGGTGGACAAGCCGGCAATGGCGCTCCGCTTCACCAGCCATCGTCGGTGAATTCGAACAAACAGGCCGGGCTCGACGCGATGCGTAAATTGACGGATTGATCCTCGCATCAGGTGCGCGCCGGAAGGCGTATGGATCGAGATGTATTCGTCTGCGCTGCCGACATAATCGATGGCGTCGACAGGCACCCGGATCATTCCGTTGGAGCTTCTTAGCCAAAACTCCGTTTCATAGGCCGGGTCACCCTTCGCACGGGGGGCCGCGCGCAAGTTCCTCAAAATTTGCTGCAACTCGTCGACGCGCTGTTCCGCGTCACTCGCCTTCAGCCGATCTTGGGCCCGGTTCAGGGCTCGGGACAGGCGTTCGCGCTCGACGGGCTTCAACAGATAGTCGACAACGGCGCTGTCGAATGCCCGTGCAGCGAATTGATCGAATGCCGTCACGAAGACGATGGCCGGCGGGTTGGGCCGTTCGGCTACTGCTTCCGCGACGTGAAAGCCGCTTCCGTCCCGCATCTTGATATCCAGCAGCACGACGTTGGGCCGGAGTTCATTGATCCGGGACAGGGCCTCGTCACAATTGCTGGCTTCGCCGACATGATCGACATTCGGCATGGTCTGCATCAGAAGCTTCAGGCGCCTGAGGGCCAGCAATTCATCATCGACGGTCAGGACGCGAAGCATTGTCATGACAACTCCAACGGCAGCGAAACCTTTACCCGGAAACGTCCATCGGAATCACGGCCGGCCGATAGGGCCGATTCCATTTCCCCATAGATGAGAGCTAGCCGCTGGCGGACATTGGCAAGCCCGATGCCGGAGCCCTTGGACGGCGAACCGGAGCCCCCGCCGGAATCGACGACCTCGAGTGTCAGCCCATTGCCTTCCCGACGAGCTTCGACCGAAATGCTGGCGGGCGGCAGCGCACCGGCGACGCCAAACTTCACCGCATTTTCGACGATGGGCTGAAGGATCAATGAAGGAACGAGCGCATCCTTGATCGCCTCTCCTAGGCGCACTTCAACCTCCAGGTCCGGAAAACGTAGCTGCTCGATTTCAAGGTAGGCTCGCTGCAACTCGAGCTCGAGCTCGAGCGGGATCTTCCGGGTGGGATCGGCCGCAAGGCCAAGCCTCAGGAACCGCGCCAGCTTCACCACCATTTCCTCGGCCTGGTCGGTTTTCTTGTCGAGGATCAGCGCAGAAACGGAGTTCAGGCTGTTGAACAGAAAGTGCGGATTGATTTGGCTGTGAAGCGCTCGCAGCTGCGCGACATGAGCCCGTTCCCGCAGTTCAGCACAGCGTTGCTGTTCCTCGTTGACATCGAAGCCGTACATGAGCGCGAGATAGCAGCCCGCCCAGGCGAGAAAGAACCAGGTCCAGAAAAGGACGGTCCGGATCGCATCGGCCCAGCTGAAGTTTCGAAGGCTCACGCTAGGATCAACTGCCGCGGCGGCAAAATAATTTGCCCAAGCGAAAATCTCGGCCAGGACGGGAACGGCCAGCGCCAAGGCAATCAGGCGCGACTTGGTGCTGGTCAGCCGCCGGTTTCGCAGCAGCAGGTGGATAAGATAGCAAAAGCATAATCCGAGCAGCGTTGTCGGGACGCGCATGCCGGTGATGGCAAGCCAATATGGATTGCCGCTGAGAAAGGCCGTTAGTGCCGCTAATCCGAAGCTGGCGCCCCAGAACATAAGCGTCAGCCAGAATGCTGCGCGACTGCGCTCTCCGGCAAGCACTCCCGGGCCGCGGGCGATCACGTCCGGGACGTGAATGTTGCCCATGTTTTCCAGTGTGGAATTCACAATGGCAGGATGGTGCGCCTTGACAAGCTTGTCGATTGGCATTCGGCCCCAGAAAACTAACGTTCACCGCCAACTTCACGCGTTCGGCTGCTTGAATTGGCGCCTTACGGCGACCCGGGGTAAGCGCACAAAAGAGTGCAACACTGTCAGCGTAAGGCTACAGCCATAGGGAAATCTCCAGGCAAATCACGCTGGATCCTTGGGCGGGCAGCGATCCCCGACTTGCATGTGCGGCAGAATCCCGGCTGATGCCCGTTCCGCCAGTGCGCTAGAAATCCACCTTATCGTAGTGAGCTGGCGGGACGATGACCTCCATCCGCTCACCCAGCAGGGGGCGGAAAGCCGGCCGCGATTTCATGACGGCATACCAGTCCTTGGTCTGCTTGTGCCCACGCCAGTCGAGTGCGCCCAGATAATCGACTACACTCAAGTGCGCCGCGGCGGTGAAATCGGCGAGGCTGAGGCCTGCGCCCGCGATCCATCGGCGGTGGTCGAGCAGGTAATCCACATAGTCGAGATGGCCGTTGGCGATCCGCATCGCCTCGCGCAGCACGCGGGTGTCGGGGCTTTCACGGCTGACCAGCCGCTTCCTCATCCGCTCGTTCATGAGCGGCTCGACCACCTCGCGGTAAAGCTTTTCGTCGAACCATTGGGTCAGGCGGCGAATTTCGGCCCGGGCGACGGCATTGCCATGGATCATCGGCATCTTGTCGACCGTCTCCTCAAAATATTCGACGATCGGCTGGCTGCCAATCAGCACGATCCCCGCGACCGAATCGACGAGCACAGGAGTCTCGCCGGCGGGATTGAGGTCGATGAATTCGTCGCGCCGCTCCCACGGATTCTCGCGCACCAGCTCATGTGCCACGCCCTTCTCGCCGAGGATCAGGCGCACCTTGCGGGAAAAGGGACAGAGCGGGAATTGGAACAGCTGCCACATGGAAGGGGCAGCTTTAGCGGCGGTGGCGATTGCTACAAGCCGTCATCCCGGGCTTGATGATGAAAACCAGCACCGTGTGGGTGCCCGGTGCGTTTTCATCATGGAGCCGCCCTTTTCTTTCGGCGGA
>DASTOV010000170.1:0-24186 GCA_035720125.1 Sphingomicrobium sp.
GCCCCACGGCCCGACCACGTTCGGCCCGCGGCGCAGCGCGATCGCGGCCCAGATCTTGCGCTCCGCATAGATGATCATCGCCACCGCCAGCAGCAGCGGCAGGGCAATGACCAGGATGCCGATGATGGTCGCGGTGAACCACGCCCAGTCGTAGGTCATGCCCCAGTTCTGGAAGGCGGCAGTCACTGAAGCTCCTCCCTTGGGGAGGGGGACCATGCGCAGCATGGTGGAGGGGTCTGCGCCCCCTCCAAAACCCCTCCACCGCTCTTCGAGCGGTCCCCCTCCCCACGAACTTCGTTCGCAGGGAGGAGCGAAATAGCGAGCGACCCGATCACTCCGCCGCCTCCATATATTGAACGCCCTGGACCAGCTCTTCCGAGCAGCGGCGCATGGTCGGGCTGGCGCGGCAGATGGCGTTGGTCAGGTAGAAATCCTTGATGGGATAGCTGACCGGGCCTGACGCCTTGGCATCGAGCTTGGGCGGCGACCAGGGCATGTCGATGATGCCGTCGTGGCCCAGCTCGGGCACTTCGGCGATCATTGCCGCGCGCAGCTGGTCGAAGCGGTCGAACGGCAGCGGCTTGCCGATGAGATCGCTTAGCGCACGGAAAATGGTCCAGTCCTCGCGCGCGTCGCCCGGCGGGAAGGCGGCGCGCTCGCTGCGCTGCACGCGGCCCTCGATGTTGACGTAGGTGCCGTGCTTCTCGGCATAGGCCGCGGCCGGCAGGACCAGGTCGGCCTGCGCCGCGCCCTTGTCGCCATGGTGTCCTACATAGACCTTGAACGCCTTGCTGAAATTGGCCGCCGGCACTTCGTCGGCGCCGAGCAGGATTACCAGTTCCGGCTTGGCCTTCTCGATATCGGCGATACCGCCCTTCTGGGCATAGCCGAGCAGCAGCCCCGCCATCCGCGCCGCGGCGATGTGCAGCACGTTGAAGCCGTTCCAGCCATCCTTAATGAAGGGCTTGGACGCGGCCAGCGCGGCCCCCAGCGCCCCTGCCCCGAGCGCGCCCGGTCCGACGATCATTACCGGCTTGACCGCCTTGGCGATCGCGTCCGCCACTTCCTTGGGCAGCTTGCCGAGCAGCGACAGGTCGTCGCCGAGCCATTCGACCTTGTAGGTCAGGTCGACCTCCGGCCCGATCGCGTACAGCTTCGCCCCACGCCGCACCGCCTTGCGGATCCGCGTGTTGACCAGCGGCGCTTCCCAGCGAACGTTCGACCCGACCAGCAGGATGACGTCGGCACTCTCGAGATCCGCGATCGGCGTGTTGAAGCGAACCGCGGCAAGGCTGGTCACGTCATAGTCGAGGCCCGTCTGCCGCCCTTCGAGCAGAGTCGAACCCGCGCCCGCGAGCAGCGCCTTGGCGGCGTACATGGTCTCGGCGTCCAGCAGGTCGCCGGCGATCGCCGCGACCTTCTTGCCCGCCTTCTTGAACTGCCTGGCGAAGACATCGAGCGCCTCGGCCCAGCTCGTCTCCTGGAGCCTTCCCTTCACCCGCACCCATGGTCGGTCAAGCCGGCCCCGCACCAGCGCGTCGACATGGTGGCGCGTCTTGTCGTGCGCCCATTCCTCGTTCACCGCGTCGTTGATGCGCGGCAGGATCCGCATGACCTGGCGCTGGCGGACGTCCATGCGGATGTTGGTGCCGACGGCGTCCATCACGTCGATGCCGGGCACCTTGCGCAATTCCCAAGGCCGCGCCTCGAAGCTGTAGGGCTTCGACAGCAGCGCTCCAACCGGGCAGAGGTCGACCAGGTTTCCGGCCAGCTCCGAATTGAACGCGCCCTCCAGGTAGGTCGTGATCTGCTCATCCTCGCCGCGGAACATCATGCCGATGGTCGGCGTCCCCGCCACTTCCTCTGCGAAGCGGACGCAGCGCGTGCACTGGATGCAGCGGGTCATCGCCGTCTTGACGATCGGCCCGAAATATTTGTCGTCGACCGCCCGCTTGTTCTCGTCGAAGCGCGAATGTCCGCGGCCATAGGCCATCGCCTGGTCCTGCAGGTCGCATTCGCCGCCCTGGTCGCAGATCGGGCAGTCGAGCGGGTGGTTGATGAGCAAGAACTCCATCACCCCTTCGCGCGCTTTCTTGACCATCGGCGTATCGGTCTTGATCGTCTGCCCCTCAGTCGCCGGCAGCGCGCAGCTCGCCTGCGGCTTGGGCGGCCCCGGCGCGACCTCGACCAGGCACATGCGGCAGTTACCGGCGATACTAAGCCGCTCGTGGTAGCAGAAGCGCGGAATCTCCTTGCCGGCAAGCTCGCACGCCTGCAGCACGGTCGCGCCCTGCGGGACCTCGATCTCGACGCCGTCGACGGTGACCTTGGGCATTATTCGGCAGCCTCTTCGAATGCGCCATTGCTCTTCGCGATGCGCCAAGCAGCCAGGGCCAGAAGGGACCGCAGCGCCGGATGATTGAGTTCAACCTTGCTGTCCTTGGATAGACAGGTGCTGAGCGTCGGAGCGATTGCAGTCACGGCTGCCGACTCTTCTTGCGAAGCAGGCGCGGATGTCAGCAAGGCAGCCGTCCCGGCCGGCGCCGCGAAAACCGTGCACAACGCCATGGTTTCCACTCCGTCCCGCGCCTCGATCGCCGGTTTGTCGGGGTCGCGAGCCAAAATGCGAGAGTCCCCTCCGGACGCAATCTCGGGTTCCAGCAATGCTTCGGCCAAGGCTCCGGCAAACAATAGCCTGTTGAAGCGAAGCACGGTGCCCGGGCTGGCGCAGCCGTCATGGCGCCTGGCCAGCATGCGCATCCGCTCGCCATATTCTTCCAGGCGGAAGTCGGTTGCCAGCAATTGGCGGGCACGGTCAGGCGACTGACGGGCGACGCAGGCGCCGAAATTGTGCATCGCCTCGATGGCCAGCGGATCGGACGGCTTGCTATACTTCAACGGCACCGCCGCCACGGGAGCGCTTGCAAGGGCTGCGACCAGAAGTAGATGCTTCATTCTGCCGCCTCCTTCAAATGGCCATGCTTTTCCGCAATCCGCCGCTCAAGCTCGGGGCGGAAATGGCGGATCAGGCCCTGGATCGGCCAGGCGGCAGCGTCGCCCAGCGCGCAGATGGTATGGCCTTCGACCTGCTTGGTGACGTCGTACAGCTTGTCGATGGTCGAGACATGGGCGTCGCCGGTGCGCAATTTCTCCATCACCCGCCACATCCAGCCGGTGCCTTCGCGGCACGGCGTGCACTGGCCGCAGCTCTCATGCTTGTAGAAATAGCTGATGCGGCTGATGGCGCGGACGATGTCGGTCGACTTGTCCATGACAATCACCGCTGCCGTGCCGAGGCCGGAGCCCAATTCCTTCAGTCCGTCGAAGTCCATCGGCGCATCCATGATCTCCGCCGCGGGGACCAGCGGGACCGACGAGCCGCCCGGGATGACAGCGAGGAGGTTGTCCCAGCCGCCGCGGATGCCGCCGGCGTGGCGGTCGATCAGCTCGCGGAACGGGATCGACATGGCTTCCTCGACCACGCATGGGCAATTCACATGGCCAGAGATCTGGAACAGCTTGGTGCCGCTGTTGTTTTCGCGCCCGAAGCTCTTGAACCACTCCGCGCCGCGGCGGAGGATGGTCGGGACTACCGCGATGCTCTCGACATTGTTGACCGTGGTCGGGCAGCCGTAGAGGCCCGCCCCGGCCGGGAACGGCGGCTTCAGGCGCGGCTTGCCCGGCTTGCCCTCCAGGCTTTCGAGCATCGCCGTTTCTTCGCCGCAGATATAGGCGCCGGCGCCGCGGTGGACGAATATGTCGAAGTCGAAGCCCGAACCCGCGGCATTCTTGCCGAGCAGGCCGGCATCATAGGCCTCGGCGACCGCTTTCCTCAGCGCCTCGGTTTCGACGATGAACTCGCCGCGGACATAGATATAAGCGGCGCGGCAGCGCATGGCGAAGCCGGCGATCAGCGCGCCTTCGACCAGCTTGTGCGGGTCGTGGCGGATAATCTCGCGGTCCTTGCAGCTACCCGGCTCGGACTCGTCGGCGTTGACCACCAGGAAGTTGGGCCGGCCGACGGTCGGCTCCTTGGGCATGAAGCTCCACTTCATGCCGGTCGGGAAGCCCGCGCCGCCGCGACCGCGCAAACCGGACGCCTTGACGATCTCGATGATCTCGTCCTGGCCCAGTTTCATGAGATCAGCGGTCCTGTCCCAGTCGCCTCGCGCCTGGGCTGACTTCAGGTCCGCGCCCTGGAAGCCATAGACGTTGGTGAAGATCCGGTCCTTGTCGGTGAGCGAGGTGATGCCGGCCATTACCACTGCCCCCGATAGTCGTAGTTGCGCTCGGCCATCTTCTTGAGCGTGGTCGGGCCGCCCTCGGGGCAGCTGGTCTGGCGGTCGATTTGCGGGCCGGGCTTGGGCTTTTGGCCGGACGCGAGGGCGTCGAGGATCGCCTTCATGCTATCCTCGGTCAGGTCCTCGTAATTGTCGTCGTTGATCTGGACCATCGGCGCATTGGCGCAGGCGCCGAGGCACTCGACCTCGGTCAGGGTGAACAGCCCGTCGGCGGTGGTGTGGCCCTTCCTGAGGCCGCGCTTGGCGCAGGCGGACAGCACCGCGTCCGACCCGCGCAGCATGCAGGGCGTGGTGCCGCACACCTGGACGTGGAATTTGCCGACCGGGGCCAGGTTGAACATGGTGTAGAAGCTGGCCACCTCCATCACCCGCACCGGCGGCATTTCGAGCTCGCGCGCGACGAACTCGATCACCGGGATCGGCAGCCAGCCCTGGGTGCCCGTCATCGCCCCGACCTGGCGCTGGGCGAGGTCGAGGAAGGGGATCGAGGCCGAGGCCTGGCGGCCAGCCGGATAGCGGGCGACGATCTCCGCGGCCTGCTTGGCGTTGGCCTCGGTCCAGGCGAAATCGTCCCACTCGGCGCGGAGCTCGGGCGTGTCGGGGGCGAATTGACGTTCGGCCATTAGCGGTCGCACTCCCCGAAAACGACGTCGATGGCCGAGAGCACCGCGGTGGTGTCGGCGAGCATGTGGCCCTTCATCATGAAATCCATCGCCTGCAGGTGGCTGAACGCGGTCGGCCGGATCTTGCAGCGATATGGCTTGTTGGTGCCGTCCGCGACCAGATAGACGCCGAACTCTCCCTTCGGGCTTTCGGTCGCGACGTAAACCTCGCCCGCCGGGACGTGATAGCCCTCGGTATAGAGCTTGAAGTGGTGGATCAGCGCTTCCATCGACTGCTTCATCTCGGCGCGCTTGGGCGGGAAGACCTTGCGGTCGAGCGTGCCGATCGGGCCCTGCGGCATTTCCTTCAGGCACTGGCGCATGATCCGCGCCGACTGCCGCACTTCCTCGACCCGGACCATGAAGCGGTCGTAGCAGTCGCCCTTGGTGCCGACCGGCACGTCGAACTCCATCCGGTCATAGACTTCGTATGGCTGCGACTTCCTGAGGTCCCAGGGGATGCCGGCGGCGCGGATCATCGGGCCGGAGAAACCCCAGGCCAGCGCGTCCTCCTTGCTCACCGTACCGATGTCGACATTGCGCTGCTTGAAGATGCGATTGTCGGCGACCAGGCTGATCGCATCCTCGAACAGCGGCATACGCTTGTCCAGGAAGGTCGCCATGTCGGCCAGCACCTTTTCCGGAATGTCCTGTCGCACCCCGCCGACGCGGAAGTAATTGGCGTGCATCCGCGCGCCCGACACCGCCTCATAGAGCTGCAGCGTGTCCTCGCGCACCTCGAACAGCCACAGGTTGGGCGTCATCGCGCCCACGTCCATGATGTGTGCGCCGAGGTTCAGCATATGGTTGGAGATGCGGGTCAGCTCCGCCATCAGCACGCGGATATATTGCGCGCGAAGCGGCACTTCGAGGCCCATCAGCTTCTCGATAGCGAGCACGAAGCTATGCTCCATGCACATCGGCGAGCAGTAATCGAGCCGGTCGAAATAGGGGATGTTCTGCGCGTAGGTGCGATACTCGATCAGCTTCTCGGTGCCGCGATGCAGCAGCCCGATGTGCGGATCGACTCGCTCGACGATCTCCCCGTCCAGCTCCATGATCAGGCGCAGGACGCCATGCGCGGCCGGATGCTGCGGGCCGAAGTTGATCGTGTAGTTGGAGACGGTCTGGTCGCCGGCGGTGGGCTTGTCACCTGGCGCGCCGACCATCAGGTCAAGAGTTTGCGTACTCATTGCACAACATCCGTCACCCCAGCGAAAGCTGGGGTCTCAAGGAACAGGGAGATCCCAGCTTTCGCTGGGATGACGATTTGGGGGAAGCGCATCATCCCTTCTTCCCCTTCGGCTGGCCTTCGCCCCTGGCCTTGGGGGCAGCTTTCGATTTCTTCGCCGCGGCCTTGTTGGTCTTGGCTCCTGCCCCGGTCTGCGCCGTTGTTTCGGTCGTCC
Source organism: Sphingomicrobium sp. (assembly GCA_035720125.1). Lineage (GTDB taxonomy): Bacteria > Pseudomonadota > Alphaproteobacteria > Sphingomonadales > Sphingomonadaceae > Sphingomicrobium. The sequence continues at coordinate 6,370 of DASTOV010000170.1, forward strand.
TGGGCGTCGGTGGCGGGGCCTTTGCCTCGACCTTGGCAGCGGGAGCACCCGGCGGCGGAGCCGGGCTGGGCGCACCGGGCGCTTGCGGCATCGCCTTTTCGTCGCCCGGCAGGCGATACTCCGGTCCTTCCCACGGCATCAGGAAATCGAAATTACGAAAGTCCTGCGGAAGCTGCACCGGCTCATAGATGACGCGCTTCTCGGCCTCGGAATAGCGCAACTCGACATAGCCGGTCTGCGGGAAATCCTTGCGCAACGGATAGCCCTCGAAGCCATAGTCGGTGAGGATCCTGCGAAGGTCGGCGTTGCCGGCGAAGGTAACGCCGTACATGTCGAACACCTCGCGCTCCAGCCAGCCGGCAACCGGCCACAGCGAGGTGACGCTCGGAACCGGCGTATCCTCGTCGGTCGTGACCTTGAGGCGAATGCGATGATTATGAGTGACCGAAAGCAGGTGGTAATTGACCTCGAACCGCTCGGCCCGCTCGGGATAATCGACCCCGGCGATCTCCATCAGCTGCTGGTAGCCAAATTCATCGCGCGCAGTCCGGCAGGCATCGACCAGCCCGTCGCGGGTGACGGTAAAGGTCAGCTCGTCGACCGCGTCCCTGGTGCCGACATGCGCGGCACCGATCGCCGCCTTGAACGTGTCAGCGAAGCCCTTGCGCGGCTTGATAACGGGGGCGGGCATCCTCACCGGTCGATCGTCCCTTCGCGCCGGATCTTCCGCTGCAGCTGCATGATGCCATAGAGCAAGGCCTCGGCAGTCGGGGGACAGCCGGGAACATAGACGTCAACCGGCACGATGCGGTCGCACCCGCGCACCACCGAATAGCTGTAGTGATAATAGCCGCCGCCGTTGGCGCAACTGCCCATCGAGATGACGTATCGCGGCTCCGACATCTGGTCGTAGACCTTCCTGAGCGCGCTCGCCATCTTGTTGCACAGCGTGCCGGCGACGATCATCACGTCCGACTGGCGCGGAGACGCGCGCGGCGCGGCGCCGAACCGTTCCAGGTCATAGCGGGGCATGTTCACATGGATCATCTCGACCGCGCAGCAGGCAAGGCCGAAGGTCATCCACCACAGCGAACCGGTTCGGGCCCAGGTGAACAGATCCTCGGTCGTGGTGACGAGAAAGCCCTTCTCGTCCAGCTCTGCGCGCATCGCCTCGAACTTCGCCTGCTCTTCGGGCGTCAGCTCGATCGGCGGGGGCGCATTGGGGCTCAGCATTACTCCCATTCGAGCGCCCCTTTCTTCCAGGCGTAGGCAAGGCCGAGACCAAGCTCGACGAGGAAGATCATCATTGCGAACCAACTGGCCCAGCCGGTGCCGACCAGGCTGACCGCCCACGGATAAAGGAAGGCCGCTTCCAGGTCGAACACGATGAACAGGATGGCGACCAGATAGAAGCGTACGTCGAACTGCGCGCGGCTGTCGTCAAAGGCGGGGAAGCCGCACTCATATTCGCTCAGCTTCTCGGCATCGGGCTTGTGCGTTCCGGTCAGGCGGCTGACCAGCATCGGCAGCACGACAAAGCCGGCCGACAGCGCCAAAGCGATGATCAGGAACAGCAGGATCGGCAGATATCCGGCGGCGACGCTGGCCAAGGTGGTACTCCCGGTGGGCGAACGGTTGGCGGCGCTTTAGGATGCTGACTTGCCAGGGGCAAGCATCTGAGACGTGAGAATGAATCGCAATAAGGCGCTCCACTCGGTTGCGGCGTGCATGGGTTGACCATTGTCGGACTGATGGCATGAATGACGCCAGATGGGCATTGTTCGGGGGGAAGTTTGAATGTCGCTGATTTTGTGGCTCGCGCTTGCGTTGTCGCCAACCGTCGAACAGGCAAAACCGGGCCAACCGGTCGCCACCGCGCCCACCGGTCCGATTTCAACCGCCAATCCAGCCTCTATTGCTGCCTACCTGCAAAAGGAAGGATATCGATCGAAGCTCTTCGCGGACGATGGCAGCCCCTACATCGAGAGCGCGGCCAATGGCGCGAAATTCTACATCTACTTGCAGAACTGCAAGGAGGACAAGGATTGCCAGGACCTGATGTTCCGCTCCAGTTACGACCTGAACAAGGATAAGCCGGTCACCATCGACACGATCAACCTGTTCAACGCGGACAATCGCTGGGCACGCGCCTATCTCAACAAGGATGGCGAGCCCGTCATCGAATATGACGTGCTATTCACCGACCAGAAGGTCGATGAGAAGATGTTCGGAGAGGCGATTGCGATCTGGGTCGACGTGCTGGGCACCTTTCACAAGGCGATCGACTATTGACCGGATTAGCGGAGGGCCCCCGCCAGTAGCTTGTGCAGCTTGCTGTGCAGCTCTCCGCTGGCAGCGAGATATTCGCGGCGCTCAAACATCCGGTCCTGGCCGCGGAAGTCGCTGACGAAACCGCCTGCCTCCCTGACCAGCACGACCCCGGCGGCGCTGTCCCAAATGTCCAGGTCATGTTCCCAGAACCCGTCGAAACGGCCGGCGGCAACCCAGGCGAAGTCGAGCGCTGCCGAGCCCAAACGACGGATTCCAGCCACTTCGGGAGCAACCGCCCCGAAAATGCGCGACCAGCTGGCAACGTCGCCGCGGCCAAAATGGGGAATGCCGGTGGCGATCAACGCCTCGTCGAGGTGTCGACGGGCCGAAACGCGCAGCCGCCGGTCGGCGAGCCATGCGCCCCTGCCCTTTTCGGCCCAGAATGTCTCGTCCGTCAGCGGCTGGTAGATCAGGCCATGGGTAATCTCGCGCTTGCCCGCGGGCGTCTTGTCCTCGACCGCAATCGAAATGGCGAAGTGGGGCACGCCGTGAAGGAAATTGCTCGTCCCATCCAGGGGATCGACGATCCAGCGCGGCTTCGCCGGATTGCCCTCGATGGTGCCGCCTTCCTCGCACTGTATTCCCCAGTCGGGACGCGCGTTGCGCAGTTCTTCGAGGATGGTCTGTTCGGCGCGCTTGTCGGCCATCGACACGAAATCGGCCGGGCCCTTCTTGGACACCTGCAGCTGCTCGACCTCGCCGAAATCACGGCGTAGGCGCGGCGCCGCCTTGCGGGCGGCGCGGGTCATGACGGTGATCAGGCCGGAATGACTTACCATTTTTTCTCCTTCCCTCCCGCAAGCGGGAAGGTGGCCAATCAGTCCGCGCGTCGGACGTAAGTCTGCTCGTAGACATCGACGACGATGCGGGTGCCCGAACTGATGTGCGGCGGGACCATGACGCGCACGCCATTGTCGAGCATGGCGGGCTTGTAGCTGGAACTGGCGGTCTGGCCCTTCACGACCGCATCGGCCTCCACGATGGTCGCTTCGACCGTGTCGGGCAGCTGGACTGAGATCGGCCGCTCTTCATGCAGCTCCATGACGACATCCATCCCGTCCTGGAGGAAGGCGGCGGGCTCGCCGATCAGATCCTCGGGCAGCTGGACCTGCTCGTAGGTTTCCTTGTCCATGAACACCAGCTGGTCGCCGTCATGATAAAGGAACTGGAAGTCCTTGGTGTCGAGGCGGATGCGCTCGACCGTCTCCGCCGAGCGGAACCGGACATTGTTCTTGCGGCCGTCGATGAGATTCTTCAGCTCGACCTGCATATAGGCCCCGCCCTTGCCGGGCTGCGTGTGCTGGATCTTCACGGCGCGCCAGATGCCGCCTTCATATTCGATGATGTTGCCCGGACGAATGTCGACGCCGCTGATCTTCATTTGGGAGACCGCCTATATGCCAGAGAGATGAAAAAGTGCCGTAGGCGGTCGCCCGCCCAATCGGCGCCGCCCCTAGCGGTTCACGGGCCTCCCGGCAAGCAGCGGATAGGGATTGATCGGATTGCCCTGCCACCACTTTTCGCCGGGATTCATCCGCAGAATTGCGAAGTGGAGGTGCGGACCGGCCGGATTGGCATTGCCGGTATGGCCGACGCGGCCGAGCAGCTGGCCACGCTTGATTTGCTGCCCTTCGGCAAGGCCTGGCGCATAGCCCTGTAGATGGGCGTAATAATAGGTCCAGCGCTGGTCGGGTGAGCGCACATAGATGGTGTTTCCGCCGCCACCGTCGGAGAAGAAGAGCTTCTCCACCGTTCCGTCAGACGCACTCACCACCGGCGTTCCCTCGGCGGCCATGATGTCGAGTGCGTCATGAGTCCGCGCGCCCCCGGCACGGGCCTGAGTAAACGTATCCGACAGGTCAGTTGGCTTAACTCCCTGGACCGGTACGGCGAGGCCAGCAGGTCCGACCCAGATACCCTCCGCCAGTGTCACTGGCGGCTGCGATACCGGATTGACGGTGACCTTCTCGCCCGACGCAGTGACGTCGCGTTCCGTTACCGGCGGCCCGGTAATGCCGAAATAGAAAATCCAGAAAGCGCTCACCAGCACGGCGGTGACGACAACCCATCCCAGCCGATTGATGAAGGTGCGCATCACGCCTTGAAGATCGCCTCAATGCCCGATCCAACCATTTGCGCGAGCCGGGCCGCATCCCAGTTGGTCAGGCGAATGCAGCCATTGGATTCTGCCCGGCCGATGTGGCTGGGCTCATCGGTTCCGTGAATTCCGTAATGCTCCTTCGACAGGTCGATCCAGACGACGCCGATCGGGCTGTTTGGGCCCGGCGGAATTTCAAGCTTGGGATCGCTCTTGTCGGCGGTGGCCAGCAGCGCCGGGTCATATTGCCACGGCGGATTGTAACCGATGCCCCGGATTGTCCAGATGCCGAGCGGTAGGGGGAACTGACTTGATCCCATGGTCGCGGTGAATTGGGCGAGCAATTTCCCCTCCCCGTCGAGCACGCGGAGCACCTGGTCCGACTTGTCGACTTCGATCCTGGCCGCCGCAGGCTGGTCGGTGCCGACGCCCAGCAGCCGAAGCGTCTGCGCCCATTTCGGATCCTTGACCGCCGCGGGGTCGAACCGGTCCGCACCGATGTTCGGAACGCGGATTTGCATTCCGGCCCGATAGGCGATTGCCGGTGCGGCTTCGTTGGCCGCGGTCGCGGGTGTCGGTGCAGTCGCCAGCTGCGGGTTCAGCTCCGCTAGCACTTCTTCTGTTGTGTGGAAGCGTTCGGCCAGTTTTTCGGCCAATGAACTGTAGCCCATCCGGTCAAGCTTGGCCTGGTCTTCCCGCTCCTCGGGAATGGAAACGAAGCGGTCGTTGGCGAACTCTTCGGTGATCGTCACCACCCGGGTCGCAGGGATATGCTTCCATTCGGCCAGCGCCAGTTGGGTCGGCTCATCGAGCTCTCCGGTGATCGCCAGTCCGCGTGCTTCCTGGAAGCCCTTGATCGCGTTGACCGTCGACATCCCCATCATGCCGTCGACCACGCCCGGCGTGAAGCCGAGACGGTCCATGATGACCTGCGCCTGCATCAGCGGCCGGGGCCTATCCTCCGGGACGGGATCTGCGTTGGGATCGTCGTTCGATCCCATGGGGTCGGCGGTAACGACAGCTTCGGCGACTGCTGCATTCTCGCCGGGGTTCTCTTCGACGCCGCAGGCCAGCAGCGTAAGGGTGATACAATAGGCGGCGCAAAGCGCCAGCAATCGGGTACGCAGCACAGCAAAACTCCCTGGCTTTTGGCCAACAACGCCACGGCGAGCCCTTGTTTCCCTGGCTACCGCGCGAACAGGGCGGCGAATTTGGCGACCTCGCCGGCCGGGTCGCCCTTGCCCCACACCGCATTGCAGGCCGCGATGAAGTCCGCGCCCGCGTCCACCAGCGGCTTCGCATTGTCCGGCGTGATCCCGCCGATCGCCACGCACGGAATTTCGAACAGGGCCGCCCACCAACTGAGAATGGCCGGGTCCGGCCGATGCTCGCTCGGCTTGGTCAGCGTGTCGTAAAAGGCACCGAAGGCGACATAGTCGGCGCCCGCCTCCCCAGCCTCCATCGCCAGGTGGCGGCTGGCATGGCAGGTCACCCCAATCTGCTTCGATGGGCCGAGGATTGCCCGCGCCTCTCGGGGATTGCCGTCCGACTGGCCGAGATGCACCCCGTCGGCATCGAGCCGTTTGGCGAGGCTGATGCTGTCGTTGACGATGAAGGCGACATCATGGTCGGCACAAATCTGCTGCAGCGGTTCGGCGAGGCGCGCGAGATCGTGGCTTTCGACGTCCTTTACGCGCAGTTGGAAGGCAGCCACCGGCCCCCCTGCAAGCGCCGCTTTGAGCCGGTCGGGAAAGCTTCCGCCGACGTCCAGCGGGCTGATCAGGTATAGCTGGCATGGCTCGGTCCGCGCGGGCGGCCGGAAGATCGAAAGGTCGGTCTCATGCTCGGTGGTGGCTTCGTCGTTCATGGTGCGCTCATTAGCCAAAGGGGAAGTTTCGTCCAATGAAAGCGGTCGTTCCATTGACAGTCATGGCATCGACCGCCTGCGCGATCAGGCCGCCGGCCGCCACTGGCCCGACGGCAGCGCTTGGCCAAATTGCCATTGCGAACGGATTGAAGGTGCGACCCTTCCAGCTGATCGAGGACAGCCGCTGTCCCATCAATGCTGCATGCGTCTGGGCTGGCCGTCTGATCGTAAGGACGGAAGTGATTGGCGGTAGCTGGCGACAGACTCGCGATCTCGAACTAGGCAAGTCGCAGCAGATTGCCGACGGCACGCTGGTCCTAATTTCCGCCCAGCCTTCTAGGCAGGCCGGGATCGAGATCGATCCCCACTCCTACCGCTTCACATTCGATTTCCAGGGCGTGATTTAGCCGGCGATTCCGTTCGGGAGCGGAATCCGGCCCGCCCCGCCCCAATTGTGCCGAGTGTTGGGTTTGGGGCGGATCGGGCCTGGATTAATTAAAGCGAACGTATTCCGATCGAATTCAGCTGCCAGGCTGAATCGATCGAAATGTTGATTTCAACATCGTTGAGGAACGCATAGGCCCGATCGGACAGGCCAACATACACCCACAAATCCTGGCCCGCTGGGAAGGCCATGTCCGTATACAAATTCACAATCCGGCGCTCGCCCGGAGTGGCCTGGACGGTTGTGCCGGGATAGCTCTCGCCGTCGCCGCTGCAGTCGAGACCGCCGACAAACCAGCTGTCGCTGACTTCGTTGGCCGGGTCGTTGTCTTCCCAGTTCCAGAATATGGCGAGGATCAGGCGGCCGCGCGTCGTTGCGTGAAACTCCGACCAGCCCCATTCGTCATACGTCGATACATGATGCTTGCAGATTAGCGCTGTGAGGTCGGCTTTGACTTGAAGGATGCCGGTCTTGAGCGTTTTAAAGGGCACTAGGTAGCCGCCCTCGCGATAGGCACAGATCAGTTCGGCGTCACCCGGATCACGGTTACGCGCCGTCAGGCGCGACCCGAGCCGGGCCATATTGCCGTCCAGGTAAGAGAAGTTCTCATCGACGCGGCCGTCGCCTGTAGCCATATTTTGCTCAAGGCGGTCCCAACTGCCTGCGTAGGGCGGGAAGTACGTCTTTTCCTTGTCTGGATCCGGCAAGATGAACGGAGGCCGTTCGAGGATATCCGCAACACTGCCAACGACGTTTTCGTGAACCGTAAATAATCGATCGCTTTTCACGATGTCGTCGAACTTGCCGTAGATCCTCTCGTAAAGCCCCTTGAGCCGAACCAGATCGAGCCCGTTTTCGCGTGCTTTTACCAGCGACTGGTAGCGCAGTCCCGGCCCGCGAGCGTCACCGCCGCGGACGACGCTACCTTGGATCGAGCGGCGCAAGTCAGGCGATAGAAGTTGATCCTGCTCCGCTCGAAACTCTTGGCGCAGCGCTTCAAGGCGATCGACCGTCCCTTGGAACTCTTGCTCCCGGTTGCGACGGTAAATTGACTCCAATCTTTCCAGCAGCTTTGGGTCTCGCCCAGCCACCTCTGGCTTGGACGATGGGCGTTCCAAAATGTCTTGGCTCATAAATCTCTCCTAGAGATGAGAGACTCGGCACAAGTGTATTTATAACATGGAACAATGCTCTGCCCTACCGGTCTACCGACCGGCAGACGCTTTCAGGCGACAGACGCCGCGTGGATCTCGTAGATCGCTTGCCCAAGCGTGCGGTCGAACTCCTCGTCGTCCTGGTCCGCTCGAAGGTCAGACAACAGAGCACGGCTAAAGCTGGCGATCATGCCTGGATTCTTGGCCAACTCAACGCAGGCTTCATGACGGGAGAAGCCACCGGACAGGGCGACGACGCGCAAAACATTGGGATGATCGACCAGCGGCTGGAACAGGCCCGCTTCGGCCGGGATCGTCAGCTTCAGCATTACTCGCTCGCCCTCGGGAAGCGCGTCGAGCTGCTTCAGGATTTCGGCCAGCATGATGCGGTCGGCGGCGTCGCGCTCGGGGCTCTTGATCGAGACTTCCGGCTCGATGATCGGCATCAGCCCCTTGGCCAGGATACGCTTCGCCTCGTCGAACTGCTGGGCAACGACTGCCGCGATCCCCGCCGGATTGGCGAGCTTGATCACCGAGCGCATCTTGGTACCAAAAATGCCCTTGGCGTTGGCGCGGTCGAGCAACGCCTCCAGATCGGGATTCGGCTTCATTAGCTGGACGCCGTCCGCCTCTTCGGCCAGGCCCTTGTCGACCTTCAGGAATGGGACCACGCCGCGCTCCCACAGCAGCTCGGGCACCGGCTTGCCGTTTGCCTCACCATCCATCGTCCTTTCGAACAGGATCGCGCCGATGACCTTTCCGCCGCCAAACGAAGGCGCAGTAATGATGCGGCTGCGCATCTCGTGGATGAGAGAAAACATTTCGTCATCGTTCGAGAAGGCGTCTTCGCCAACGCCATAGGCCTTGAGGGCGCCGGGCGTTGACCCGCCGCTCTGGTCCAGGGCGGCAATGAAGCCCTGCCCCTTTTCGATTTTCTCAAGCATTTCCGGGTGGCGAATGGCAGTCACGGTGGCGTTCATTTTCGTCCCTGATGGATTGAGGTGCATACGTATGCGGCGAGCTCTAGGCGCCGCGCCCACGAGTCGCAACCGGCCTAGCGCTGAAGCGCGGCGACGCCTGGAAGCAACCTGCCTTCCATCCATTCGAGGAAGGCGCCGCCCGCAGTCGACACAAAGGTGAAATCTCCCGCGACGCCGGCATGGTTCAATGCCGCTACCGTGTCTCCACCGCCCGCAACTGTGACCAGGCTGCCGTCCTGGGCAAGTGCTGCGGCGGTTTGCGCCAACGCGACGGTGGCCGCATCGAACGGCGGCGTTTCGAAGGCTCCCAACGGCCCGTTCCACACCAGGGTGCGGCAGGTCTTGAGCACGTCGGCCAGCGCCTCGACCGCGGCCGGGCCGACGTCGAGGATCATCTCGTCCGCCGCCACTTCATGGACATTGCAGATCCGAACGCTGGGAGGATTCGGCGCGAACTCCTTGGCCACCACCACATCATAGGGAAGGTGGATGGTGCAGCCTGCTGCATCGGCTCGTTCGAAGATGTCCTCGGCCTCGCCGACCAGATCCCTTTCACACAGCGATTTGCCGACGTTGACGCCACGGGCGGCAAGGAAAGTGTTGGCCATGCCGCCACCGATGATCAAATGATCGACCTTGCCGACCAGATTGCCGAGCACGGCGAGCTTGGTCGACACCTTGGCGCCTCCGACCACCGCCACCACCGGCCGCTCCGGATTGCTCAACGCCCTTTCAAGCGCGGTCAGCTCCGCTTCCATCGCCCGCCCAGCGTAGGACGGCAGCAAGTGCGCGATACCCTCCGTCGACGCATGAGCGCGATGCGACACGGAAAAGGCGTCGTTGATGTAACAGTCGCCGAGCGCCGCCATGCCCTTGGCCAATTCGGGGTCGTTCTTTTCCTCGCCCAAATGAAAACGGGTGTTTTCGAGGATGCCGATCGCGCCCGGCAGCATGATCGAAACCGCGCGCGCTGCCTCCTTACCCTGGCAATCCTCGACGAATCGGACAGATCGGCCGGTCAGCTCGGCGAGCGGCTTGACCAGCAGCGCGGTCGACATGTCGGGCCGCGTCGCTCCGTTGGGCCGCCCGAAGTGCGACAGCAGCAGGACGATCGCACCCTTGTCGGAAAGTTCCGCGATGGTCGGAACCGCCGCGCGCAGCCGAGTGTCATCGCTGATCGCCCCGTCCTGCATCGGCACGTTTAGGTCGACGCGGACGAGCACCCGCTTGCCGGTCAGGTCAGCCGGCAGGTCGTCGAGGGTTTTGAAGCCAGCCTCCATCGGGTCAGATCAGCTTTGCGATCGCACCAGCCGTATCGACCATCCGGTTCGAGAATCCCCATTCATTGTCGTACCAGCTGACCACACGGACCAGCTTGCCCTCAATCACCGCGGTTTCGAGGCTGTCGACGGTCGAGCTGGCGGGGTTATGGTTGAGGTCGATCGAGACCAGCGGCTCGTCGGTGTAGGCGATGATGCCCTTCAGCGGACCGTTCTCGCTCGCTGCCTTCAGCGCCGCATTGATCTCGTCCTTGCTGGTATCGCGGCCGGGAGTGAAGGTCAGGTCGATCAGGCTGACGTTGGGGGTCGGAACGCGGACCGCCGACCCGTCAAGCTTGCCCTTCAGTTCGGGCAGCACCTCGCCGACGGCGCGGGCGGCGCCGGTGGTGGTCGGGATGATCGACATGCCTGCCGCACGCGCCCGGCGCATGTCCGAGTGGATCTGGTCGAGGATTTTCTGATCGTTGGTGTAGGCATGAATGGTGGTCATCAGGCCGCGTTCGATCCCGACCAGATCATTCAGCACCTTGGCGACCGGCGCCAGGCAGTTGGTGGTGCAGCTGGCGTTGGAGACGATGGTGTGATCGGGCGTGAGCTTGTCGTGGTTGACGCCATAGACGACCGTGAGGTCCGCGCCCTTGGCCGGGGCGGAGATCAGGACTCTCTTTGCGCCAGCATCGAGATGCTTCTGGCCGCCGTCGCGGTCGGCGAAAAAGCCGGTGCACTCCAGCGCGACGTCGACACCCAGCTCAGCGTGCGGAAGCTTGGCCGGGTCGCGCTCGGCAGTCACCTTGATCCGCCTGCCGTTGACGATCATCGCATCGCCTTCGGCGCTCACATCGCCCGGAAACGGGCCGTGGACGCTGTCGCGCTTGAACAGCATGGCGTTGGCCTTGGCGTCGGCCAGGTCGTTGATCGCGACCAGTTCCAGGTCGTGATCGTTCCGCTCCAGGATGGCGCGGGCGACGAGGCGGCCAATGCGGCCGAAACCATTGATGGCGACTTTGGTCATGCGATTTCCCTAATCTTGATGTTGGCCAGAACGCGCTCCGTGATCCTGGGCGCGGTTATCCCGAAGTGGTTGTAAAGGTCGGCCGCGGGCGCCGACGCCCCGAAGCGGTCAATGCCGATCCTGAGGCCGTGGAGCCCCGTGTAGCGTTCCCAGCCGAAGGTCGTTCCTGCCTCGATCGACACGCGAAGGATCTCGCGGTTCGAAACGTCGGACAGGATCTCCTCGCGATAGGCATCGGGCTGCAGGTCGAACATTTCCGTGCACGGCATGGAGACGACGTCCGCACCGATGCCTTCCGCTTCGAGATTCGAGGCCACCTGGAGGGCGATTTCCACTTCCGACCCGGTCGCGATCAGGATGACTCTTCGAGGACCTTCCGCCGCCTTCAGCCGATAGGCACCCCTGGCAGACAGATTCTCGTCCGACGCCTGCCTGCGGACCGGGGCAAGGTTCTGGCGCGACAGGGCGAGCAGGCTCGGCCCGTCATTGGCCAGCGCGGCCGCCCAGCATTCGGCGGTCTCCACGGCGTCGGCGGGTCGATAGACATGGATGCCCGGCATGGCCCGCAGCGACTGGAGATGTTCGATCGGCTGGTGCGTCGGCCCGTCCTCGCCGAGCCCGATCGAATCATGCGTCATGACGTGGATTACCTTTGCGCCCTGCAAGGCGCCGAGGCGGATCGCCGGGCGGCTGTAATCGGAAAAGACCAGGAAGGTGCCGCCATAAGGCAGGACGCCGCCGTGAAGCGCCATGCCGTTCATCGCCGCTGCCATGCCGAACTCGCGGATGCCGTAATAGATGTAGCGGCCCGCGTAGTTTTCGTGGGTCAGGGCCGCCAGTTCCTTGGTCTTGGTGTTGTTCGATCCGGTGAGGTCAGCCGAACCGCCGATTGTCCAGGGGCAGGCGGTGTTGATCTTTTCCAGCGCCATTTCCGACGCCTTGCGGGTCGCAACCTTTTGCGGATTGGCCAGAAGCTCGCCGAGATAGGGCTTGAGCCAACGATCGTCGACATTGCCGGCAAGCCGCTCGCGGAACTCCTGGGCCCGATCACTTGCATCGAGCCGCTCGTGCCACGCGGCGCGCGCCTTGCCACCGCGAGCACCCGCCTCGCGCCACGCCTTGGCGACGTCGGGGGGGATTTCGAACGGCGGCAGGTCCCAGCCCAACTCCTTGCGCGCGGCAGCCACCTCCTCGGCACCCAGGGGCGAGCCGTGCGTCGCGGCTGTGCCCTGCTTGTTGGGCGCCCCATAGCCGATGATCGTCTTGCAGCGTATCAGCGATGGCCGCGGATCGGTGAGGGCCTCTTCGATCGCTTTCGAAACCTTGGCCGAATCCATCCCGTCACATTCGACCGTGTGCCAGCCCATCGCCTCGTGGCGGGCCTGCACATCTTCCTTGCGGCTGAGGTCGGTCGAGCCGTCGATCGTGATCTTGTTGTCGTCCCACAGGACGATCAGCCGACCGAGCTTCAAATGGCCGGCAAGTCCGATCGCCTCATGGTTGATGCCTTCCATCAGGCATCCGTCGCCGGCGAGGACATAGGTCCGGTGGTCGACCAGCTCATCGCCAAAGATGGCGTTCAAATGACGCTCGGCGATTCCCATGCCAACCGCTGCCGCAAGTCCCTGGCCAAGCGGACCGGTCGTGGTTTCGATGCCGGGCAGCATGAAATTCTCGGGGTGACCCGCGCAAGGGCTGCGCAGCTGCCTGAAGTTCCTGATTTCCTCGATGGTTGGCCGCGCATGCCCGGTGAGGTGCAGCAAAGAATAAATGAGCATCGAGCCGTGGCCCGCTGACAGGACAAAGCGGTCGCGATCCGGCCAATGCGGATCGGCAGGATCATATTTCAGATGCTTGGTGAACAGCGCGGTGGCGGCATCTGCCATGCCCATCGGCATGCCGGGATGACCGCTGTTGGCCGCTTCGACCGCATCCATCGCCAGGGCGCGAATAGCGTTGGCGAGTCGGCGTTGGGTTGCCATCGAATCTCCATGGGTCGGCCGGGATGGAAAGATTGGGCTGGCCGATGGTTTGGTGCCTATTGTCGTGACTCGGCGTGGCGTCAACCTTGCGCCGGGCGGCGGACGGCGCTTGCGGACTGCATCCATTCTGCTACGCCTTCTGAACCATGAGCCCTACGCCGTTGGAAGAAGGCATGGAACGCGCGGAACGCGCCTTGCATCGCATCGAGCGCGCGATCGAACGCGGAGCAATGCACCAGGGCCGTGACGACAAGCTCCGCGAACATGTGGCCGAGGCAATCGTCGAGCTGGATGCGATCATCCGGGATGCGGCTCGATAATGGCCGAGGTGGAGCTCATCATCGCCGGCCGGCCCTATAAGGTGGCCTGCCGAAACGGCGAGGAAGCGACGCTGCAGGCCGCTGGAGCGCTGGTCGACGCCAAGAGCCGCGAGGCGCTGGCCGGATTGGGCACCCTATCCGAATCGCGCCAACTGCTGTTCGCGGCGCTTTTGCTGGCCGATCAGATCCTGGATGGCCGTGAGTTCGAAATGCCCAAGGGACCCGATGACGAGCTCGCCGAACGGACCCAGCGGCTCGCCGAACGGCTCGAGGCGCTGGCCGACCGGGTTGAGCAAAATGGGGTCACGGCCTAAATAGGTCTTGACGGGTACTGCCTCGTACGAGCTTTAACGAAAATCCCTGAGGCGATATCGATCCTGAAGGGAGCTGTCACTGCCCGGGCCAATTGGTTAACCAGGGGGTCCGATGCACACGGCGCCCACCTGACGTTTTGGCGTCAGAGGATTTTAGGGCAAACGGCCATGGTGGTCCCGTCACATCCTCCTCTTGCGGCCGACAAGGTCACGCTGCGTCGCCTGGCGCGGGAGCGCCGGCGCGAATTCGTCAACTCCTTGGACCGAGAGGAGAAAGAACGACTCGAGCAGCAGCTCGCCGATGTGCTCGGCCCGCTTCTTTCCAAGTCGCGAATCACCGGCGGCTATTGCCCGCTGCCACCGGAAATCAGCCCCCTGCCGGCGCTTGATGCGGCTTCGGCCAATGGCACGATGATCGCGTTTCCCGCCTTTGCCGATCATCAGAGCATGTTCCGGTTCCTGGCCGGAGATCCCAGCGAATCAGGTCCCTGGGCTTGCTTCCAGCCGCCGCTCGATTCGCCGGAAGTGTTTCCCGACCTGGTGCTGGTTCCCCTGGTCGGGATCGATCGCCACGGAACCCGGCTGGGTCAGGGCAAGGGCCATTACGACCAGGTGCTCGGCGCCTTTCGCAGCCATGGCGCGCTGTTGATCGGGCTGGGCTGGCAGGCGCAATTGCTGGACGAGACGATTCCCGTTGATCCGTGGGACGTGCCGCTGGATGGCTTCGCCTCGCCCGAGGGTGTTGAGATGTTTCGGTGACCGAGCCCAGCTGGCGCAAACCGGCGGGAACATTCGCCATCATCGCGCTCATCACCGGCTGGGCGATCCTGATCGCATCCCTGTCGAGCATCGTTGGAACATGGCCTGTCCTGGTGCAGGCAATTTTCTACCTGATCGCAGGCATCGCCTGGATCTTGCCGCTCAAGCCGCTGCTCCGGTGGATGGAAACCGGTCGTTTCAAAGGCTGATTCGCACCGTTCGTCGAAGGTTCATTGAAATCACTGTATTGGTGAACCAAATCACCGCCTCCCATATGAGTCCCGAAACGACCTTCGAGCCCCAGGGCTTTAACATTGCGCGGCCCTGGCGCACCCACCCGCGCGAAACCCTCGCCGGGGCGATCCTGGGCGCGATCGGGCTGATCGCACTCGCCGGGACCAGCGGCGCGACGCCCTTGCTGCCCGAATTCGCCAGCCAGGCGGAGACGCAGGCAGCTTCCCCGCTCCGCAAGCCGCTGCCTTCCGAGATCCGCGACCTCGCCCCTGAAACCGCGCTCCAGCTAAACGCGCGAATCCCGGTTTCGTCCGGACCCAATCCCGCCGCCCTTCCCTTCGTGCTTGCCAATGGCTCGGCGGAAAGCCGTGCGCGGGCGCTCGATTGCCTGACCAGCGCCATCTATTATGAAGCCGCGCAGGAGCCGACCGACGGGCAACGCGGCGTGGCGCAGGTCGTGCTCAACCGGGTTCGCCATCCGGCCTTCCCCGACAGCGTCTGCGGGGTCGTCTACGAGGGATCGACGCGCGCCACCGGTTGCCAGTTCACCTTCACCTGCGACGGGTCGATGGCCCGAGCGCCGGTTGCGCCGCTGTGGAACCGCGCGCGGAAGGTCGCAGCGGAAGCGTTGAACGGCGCGGTCCATGCGCCGGTCGGCTTCGCCACCCACTATCATGCCAATTACGTCGTCCCCTACTGGGCTTCCAGCCTGGTCAAGACGAACGTCGAGGGGGCGCACATTTTCTATCGCTGGTCCGGCGACTGGGGCCGACCCGCGGCATTCACCGAGCGCTGGTCGGCGCTGGAAGGAAACCCGTCCGCCTTGAGGCTGGCGGCTCTTAATGCGCCGCGCGCGGCGGCGCCGGTCAGCACCGCGGAAGCAACGGTCGAAAATCTGAAGGAGGCCGGCGCCAAGATCATCGAGGGCAAGGACGGCCGGGTCCGGCTGCTGTTCACGCCGCAAGCGCGGGAGGCGGTCGAGAAAGTCAAGGTGACACCCTATGTCGACCGGGTCGCCGCTTCGGACAACCTGCGCTTCGCGTTGCAGGGCGGTGCGTCGGAAGAGCCGGCCTGGGGCACGGCGACGGAAACGGCCGCCGCCGAATAAGCCGAGGCCCGCGCGATAAGGGCCACCTGTATTTTCCAATGTCAGGAATGGCGCGAGTGACGGGGCTCGAACCCGCGACCTCCGGCGTGACAGGCCGGCGCTCTAACCAACTGAGCTACACCCGCGCTTTGGCTGAGGCGGCGCAACTAGGAGAGCCGCCCCACCCTGTCAACACGCATCAGCCGTCTTTTTCTTCATCTTCGCCGACATGGGTCAGCGTGCCTTCCTCGAACAGGAAGCCGGCGATGTCCGGCGTGCCGGCGGCAGCGAATATCGTCTTGAAAATAATCAGCAATGGCACGGCCAACAGCGCCCCGGTCGTGCCCCATACCCAGGCCCAGAAGGACAGCGAAACAAGGATCAGAAGCGGGCTGATCGTCAGGCGCTTTCCGACCACCAGCGGGGTGATGATATTGGCCTCGATCATGTGGAGGCCGATGAAGGCGACGGGCGGAATCATCGCCGCCCAGGGATCGGCAAATGTCATCAACCCGCCGAGCGCCAGGAACAGCGATGCGGCAATCGGCCCCAGATAAGGAATATAGTTGAGCACCGCGACGATGCCGCCCCACATGACCGGCGAATCCATGCCCAGCGCCCACAGGATCGCGGCCGTCAAGGCGCCAAGGCAGACGTTGATGATGGTAATGGTGGCGATGTAGGTCGAGGTGGCGTCGACCGTCTGCTGGATCACGCGGGCTGTCGTCAGCGCCCCCTCGAAGCTGCCGCGGCTGACGATCGTGCGCTTCCTCATTCCCGTCCAGCCGGCCAGGAAGAAATAGATCACCAGCAGCGCGAAGAAGAGCTGGATCGCCGCGTGCGGCGCCGAAGCGGTGATGATGCCCAGCATCGAATTCGGCGTCTCGACGCGGACGGTTCGCGCCTGGCTTGCCTCCAGCGAGATGCGGGCAGCCGTCCTGTCGATGAACTTCTCGAGATTCGAATATAGATCGATGAGCGGTGCCAGCGCATTGGTAACGCGATCGATCCGCTGCGGGATCAGCACGACCCAATCGATCGCCGGGACGACGATCGCGGCCACCGCAAAGATCGCGATGGCGAGGAAAACCAGGACGCAAAGCGCAGCCGCGAGCTTCGCCGGCACGCCGCGCCGCTCGAACCATTCCAGCATCGGCACCAGCGCGATGGCGACGACCAGCGCAGCGGTCACCGGCAGGAAGAACTCCGCGCCGGCCCGAAGCGCAAAGGGAAGCGCGATGAGCAGTCCGATGCCGCCCATCAAGGTCAGCGAGGCAAGCAATCGGACGCGCTTGACCTGCAGCGCCTCCATGTCGGGGGCGTGCGAATCGGCCGGATGCTCTGTGCGCGCGTCCATGGGCCGCATCTTAATCAACCTGCATCAACCCGCCAGATAGAGCCGAAGTTAATGGGCGACAGCGTTGCGACCGCGCAACAAGGCTGTGCGAGCATGCGCTTGATTGCCGAAATCGCCATGCTCCCAGCATGGCTGGTTTTCGAGCCGCATGCTCGCCAATCTCCCGGATTGGCTGCGCTTGCGGCTGGTGCCCCCGGTCCGGGTCGAACGGACACTCCTTTTGGGAACTCGATTTTGAGTCGAGCGCGTCTACCAATTCCGCCACGGGGGCACGTTGACAAGCAAGCCCCTTAGCATGGCCGCAACAGGGGGCAAGTCCGTGCCCATTCGAACGCAGTCCGAACCCCGCCGGCCTCCGCTGAACGTCGCTAACGTCACTAAAGTCTCAAGGTGAGGCGCCTTTTCATGCCTCCGGTGTGACGTTAGGCGATTTCAATTCCGACAATGAGAAAGAGCGGCCCGTCTCACGCATATCGGCATGGCTGTAGGACAGGATTTTCTGGTTATCGCCAATGTCCGCAATGGGTGGAAAGCGGACGCTCAAAATCCCTCTCCCCGCCGGGGAGAGGAGTTAGTCGTTCGGCCTGCCGATTTACG
>DASTOV010000171.1:0-6692 GCA_035720125.1 Sphingomicrobium sp.
GTCGGCATCGACCTCGTCGCCATGTGCGCCAACGACCTGATCGTGCAGGGCGCCGAGCCGCTGTTCTTCCTCGACTATTATGCGACCGGAAAGCTCGACAATGACACCGCGGCCACGGTCGTCGCATCGATTGCCGAAGGCTGCCGCCAGGCCGGCTGTGCGCTGATCGGCGGCGAGACGGCGGAGATGCCCGGCATGTATGCGCCTGGCGACTATGATCTCGCCGGCTTTTGCGTCGGTGCGGTGGACCGCACCAAGGCGCTGACAGGCAACCGGGTCGCGCCGGGCGACGTCATCCTCGGCCTCGCCAGCTCGGGCGTCCATTCCAATGGCTTCTCGCTCGTCCGCCGGCTGGTCGAGGTCAACGGCTGGAAGCTCGACCGCCCCGCCATGTTCGACCAGGATCGCCTGCTGGGCGACCTTCTCCTCGAACCGACGCGCATCTATGTGAAAAGCCTGCTGCCGCTGGTCCGCGAAGGTCAGATCGGTGCGCTGGCCCATATCACCGGCGGCGGCCTGCTGGAGAATATCCCGCGCATATTGCCCGAGGGCGCCCATGCGATGGTCGAAGCCGACAGCTGGCCCCTGCCCCGCCTGTTCGCCTTCCTCCAGGCCGGCGGATCGATCGAGCCGGCGGAGCTGGCCCGCACCTTCAACTGCGGCATCGGCATGGTCGCCATCGTCCGCGAAAAGGATGCGGCCGCAGTGGTTGAGCGCCTCACGGCCGTCGGCGAGACGGTCCACCGCATCGGTAGCATCGTGCCCGGCCAGGCGGGTTGCACGGTCAGGGGCAGCGCCGGGACCTGGAGCGCGAAGGCCGACTGGTCGGCCACCCACCATGGCTGACCGGAGCCGGGTCGCGCTTCTCATTTCGGGCCGCGGCTCGAACATGGCCGCGCTGATCTATGCCGCCCGCACCGACGGCTGCCCCTATGAGGTGGTGCTGGTTGCCGGCGACAGGCCGGACGCGCCCGGCTTCGACCTGGCGGAGGCCGAGGGCATCGCGACCCGCCGCCTCGACGCCAGGGCCCTCGGCCCCGGCTACTGGGAAGCGCTGCAGCAGGAGCTGGCAAGTGCCGACGTCGACCTGGTCGCGCTGGCCGGCTTCATGCGGATCGTTCCCGACGACTTCGTCGCCCGCTGGCATGGACGGATCGTCAACATCCATCCATCCCTCTTGCCGAAGCACAAGGGCCTCCGCACGCATGAGGCCGTGCTCGCCGCCGGAGAGAGGGTGACCGGCGCGACCGTCCATCTCGTCACGCCCGACCTCGATAGCGGCGAGATCCTCGGGCAGGTCGAAGTCGCGGTCCTGCCCGGCGACACGCCGGAAGCATTGGCCGAGCGCGTGCTGATCGCCGAGCATCAGCTTTATCCTCGAACCTTGAGCCAGTATCTCGGCCGCACGCGCGACTTCGACTGGATCACCGGCAAGGTCGGCGAGCTGGCACTGGCGCTCCCGGAAACCAGCTTCCAGACCAGCCATGGCTCGCCCGGCTGGAAGGTCGGCAGCAAGAGCAGCAGTAAATTCTTCGCCATCATGTGGAACCGGCACCATGGCGAGGAATCGGTCGGCCTGCTGGTGAAATGCAGCGGCCAGGACGAAATGGCCCAGCTGATCGAGGCCGAGCCCGGCCTTTATTTCCGCCCCGCCTATTATGGCCCCTCGGACTGGATCGGGATCAGGGTCGACCGCCCGCGGGTCGACTGGGACCATGTCGCGGAATGGCTGCGGCGCAGCTGGCTGGCGATGGCCCCGCCCCGGGTGACGAAACTGATCCGGGCCGCCGACGAATTCTGATCGACGGCCAAGGTAGCCAATAGTAGCTTCGCGCCTGAAACAAGGGGAGCGGACCAATGATCGCCTTGCTGATGCTGGCTGAAGCAGCCGCCGCCACACCTGCCCAGATGCCCGCCTTTCTTTCCGGCTGCTGGGAGCAGCGGACGGATGCCGGGGAATGGACCGAGGAATGCTGGACCGATACGCGCGGCGGGCTGATGATCGGCTCGGGCCGGACCGGCAAGGGCGACAGCGTCGGCCATTGGGAATGGATGAGGATCGAGCGCGACGCCGACGGTTCCATCACCTTTTACGGTTCGCCCAGGGGCGCCCCCGCGGTCGGCTTCAAGGCGACCGAGGTCGACGTCACGTCGATCACCTTCATGAACGCCTCGCACGATTATCCGCAGCGGGTGCATTACACCGTCACTGACGCCGGCCTCGATGCCGAGGTTTCGCTCGCCGACGGCAGCAAGCCCAACCGGTGGAGCTTTCGGCGCAAGGGAGGCGCGCCGAAGTAACTCACTGATCATCTCGCCTGAATGCCCGATTTCGACCCATTGCGGACATTCACTCGTCAGCTTCTCTTTTGTAAATGTCTAAGTCTAGCGTTAGCCCTCGTGATCCGATTGCGGTTAGGGTTTCGGGAGCGAGGCTGATGCCTTCATTGAACTCCTTCAGAAAAAGGCCGCAGAAAACATCGGCGTCGAAGCGGCGGCTCAAATCTTTCCACACTGCCAGATTAGGGCTGAGGGTGGCGAATAGCTCCGCGATCTGAGCATCTAAGTCGCCGGGACAGCGGCGCTCCACGTTGACCCGCCACGACCCTCGGGTTGCTGTCTTTTCCGCGCCGAGTGAAGTGAGCCAAACGCCTCCCTTCTTCACGCCAACGGTGGGAATTGCACCAAGGAGGCTCGTAATCTCGTCCGGATCGAGATCATCACCAAAGAACCTCAGGCTGGCGGCTGTTTCGTGGAGTTCGCTCATGACGATACCCTGCCATCTGCAATGTCCGCTTTCCACCCATTGCGGTCATTAGGCTGGCATTGAAGGCGGCCAGCATTGGAAGCGGGCATTCTCGCCCGAGTTCATGCCCTTCACTTCGAAGCCGGGAAGCCGGTGGAGCCGTTCCAACACAGCCACCTCGCCGGTTGCCAACTGCGGAAACGCTACCTTGGTTTGACCTTCGCGGTCGTTGAGCAACCACCAGACATCCGCGCCCCACGGCCCGCTGTCGTTCGTCTCGACATAGACCGACCCGAGGTCAGACATGCTCACTCGCTGTTCGGGTTGGTCCGGCCCTCGGCACACTACCTCGTCCGCCTCGGTGACCTCGACAACAAAGCGCGCTTCTGGATGCTTCATGGATGAAAGCTGCCCCGAATGACCATGAAGCGCAACGGCAGCTTTCCACCCATTCCGGCCATAATTCGCTAATGGCAGCTTTCCACCCATTGCGGACATTACGGCGCCCATCCTTTGTTAGGCGGCACCGCGTTCAACTTCCGTTGCGATCGTGAATATCGTGCGGACTAGTCTCGTGCCATGAACATCCATCGATGTCCTTCTAGATCCTCAACTCGATATCGTCGTGCTGGCGGCCCATCCTCTGGTTCGGACAAGATAACGGCTCCTGCGGCCTTAGCATGAGCATAGTGGTCATCAACGTCCTCAATATAAACGAGAACACCATCAATGATCCATGGGAGAGCGGACCATGAGGCGGCAATCTTGCAGTTGTCGCGATGTCGCTTGGGGCCTTCATAGTCCGGCGACGGACTGGCCAACATGACCAGTCCATCCCCAATCGACATTTCTCCGTGTGTTAGCCTCCCATCGGAGGACGTGAAGCGAACTGTCTCCGTGAATCCAAACACTTCGGCCAGCCATTCCAGGGCGGCAATGCCGTCCTCGTAGGTCAAAAACGGAACGACGTCTGGCATCTTGCTCTCCTTCCGCATGCTACGAAGATTTAGAACACCAAACACACACGTTGGCACTGCCGAGCCGGCCCCGCACTCTCGCCACCATACACCGACCGATTGTGGTTATCGTGGACCGGATTTTGGCTGAGCACTAATCACCGCATTCGACCCATTGTCGAATTAGCCCCTCCCCTCGATGGGGAGGGGTTGGGGTGGGGTGATGCTGGGCATGAAACGCTGCGGAAGCGTGGAACGCCTGCCCTATTTCCACAGCTGGAGGGTGCGGATGGCGGCCGGCACATCCGGATTCACTTCAGGTCGCGACAGGACCCGCTCGACCATCTGCCAGCTCCGCCGAAGCCGCGACCTGTGCCAGATATCGGTGACCCAATATTCCCCCGCCCAATCATGGCCGTCCATCATGGCCTTGAGCTCGAGCCGGGTCGCGAACACCGCCACGGATCCCAATTGGCGGGCGTAGATGTCACCGAAGCGATAACCCTTGCAGACATAGCGGTCCTTGGCCGCGGTCAGCCAGCTGCTGGCGTCGAGGATGGCGCAGGGCTTGGAGCCTATCACCATTCGGAACCTGCGCGACGTCAGCGCCTTCAACTCGCGCGCGTCGCCATTGACCCATGCGCGCATCCAGCGGTTTTCCAGGGTTTCGATGATCGGGGAAATTTCTGCCATGGCCATGGCCTAATGGTGCGTCGCGAATTGGCAAGCAACCGGCGACGGATTTTCCTGTCCTACAGGCAGCCGGATGCGACAGGTTCGCCAGGCTCTTTCTCATCGTTGGCATTCGTTCGGGCTTAAGGTCACACCGGACACGCGAAATGGCGCCTGACCTTGAGACATTAGTGACGTTAAGCGAGAAATCCGCGCAAAAACAAAGGCCGCCGGAGCGACCCGGCGGCCCATTGACTGTGCAGTTCGGCTGCTTTTCAGCCGACGATCTCGTCATCCTTGAAGAAAAAGGCGATTTCGATCGCGGCATTCTCGTCGCTGTCCGAGCCATGGACCGAATTGGCCTCGATCGATTCGGCATAGAGCTTGCGGATCGTGCCTTCCGCGGCGTCGGCCGGGTTGGTCGCGCCCATCACGTCGCGGTTGAGCTTGACGGCATTCTCGCCTTCCAGGACCTGCACGACGACTGGACCGGAGGTCATGAAGGTGCACAGGTCGTTGTAGAAGGGACGCTCCTTGTGGACCGCATAGAAGCCCTCGGCCTGGTCGCGGGTCATGTGGATCCGCTTCGAAGCGACGACGCGCAGGCCCGCTTCTTCCAGGACCTTGGTGATCGCGCCGGTCAGGTTGCGGCGGGTGGCGTCGGGCTTGATGATCGAAAAGGTGCGGGTAACCGCCATTGTTGGGCTCCGGATTGTCGCAGGGTTGGGGTTCGCCGCGCCCCTAACGGCCCCGCGTGATAAGGGCAAGGGTCAGCCCTTCTGCACCCACTTTCCTTCTTCCGATGCCCAGTAGTGGCGCTCGACACCTTCGCGGCCGGCCAGCAGCTTCCATGCCAGCCGCGCGGCATCCAGCGTCGCTTCGTCGAACAGGTAGAAGGCGCGGTCGTAAGTCAGGGCCGCATCGCGCCATTCGCCGTCGGCGATCAGCAGGTTGCGCGCGCGGTTGGGCGCATCGGTTCCCGTCGACAGCAGGATCGGCTGGGCAGCGTCATCGCCGCCGCCGGAGCGGGCATGGGGCAGGAAGCTCGCCGCGCCCTGGTCCCACAGCTGCCGGTCCAGCCGGCTGAGCAGCACTTCGTCGGCTGCCACCACCAGCAGCCGCTGCTTCTCGCCGAGCAGCCTGGCGGCGATCGCCGCAATGACGCTGTCCGGCTGGGCGGCGCCGAGCTGGTAGAAGTCGACGCGCACCGTTCCTCGTCCGATCAGGCTTCGTAATTGTTCGCGATATACTGGTCGAGCAGTCGCACGCCATAGCCGGTCGCGCCCTTCTCCGCCGTTGGCGAAGCCTTGTCGGACCAGGCCATGCCGGCAATATCGAGATGTGCCCAGGCTACGCCGTTCTCGACATAGCGAAGGAGGAACTGGGCGGCGGTGATCGAACCGGCTTCGCGCGGACCGACATTCTTCATGTCGGCGATCTGGGAGTCGATCAGCCGGTCATAGGCTTCCGCCAGCGGCTGCCGCCACAGCTTGTCGCCGGTTTCCGCGGCCGATTTGGTCAGCTGCTCCGACAGCGTGTCATCGTTGGAGAAGAAGCCTGCATATTCGTGGCCCAGCGTGATCACCATCGCCCCGGTCAGCGTGGCAAGGTCGATCATCGCCTTCGGCTTGAAGTTGCGCTGGACCCAGGTCATCGCGTCGCACAGGACGAGGCGCCCTTCCGCATCGGTATTTATCACCTCGACGGTCTGGCCCGACATGGTGGTGACCACGTCGCCCGGCCGCTGGGCATTGCCGTCGGGCATATTCTCGACCAGCCCGCAGACCGCGACAATATTGGCCTTGGCCTTGCGCCCGGCGAGCGCCTTCATCGCCCCGACCACGGCACCGGCGCCGCCCATGTCCCACTTCATCGCTTCCATGTTGTGGGCCGGCTTGATCGAAATACCGCCGGTATCGAAGGTGACGCCCTTGCCGATGAAGGCGACCGGGCGATCCCCGGCCTTGCCGCCGTTCCACTTCAGGATCAGCATCTTGGGGTCGCGTACCGACCCCTGGGCGACGCCGAGCAGCGCGCCCATGCCGAGCTTGGCCATTTCGGCGCGGTCCATCACCTGTACCTCCAGGCCCAGGCCCTTGGTGCTCTCGACGACGCGTTCGACGAAGCTTTCCGGGTAGATGATATTGGCCGGCTCGGTGACCAGCTCGCGGGTCAGGGCCACGCCATCGGCAACCGCGGCATAGCGTGTCGCATAGTGCTTTTCCGCCGCCGCCCCGGCTCCGACGATCGTGACGGTTTCAAGCGTTGCCTTCTGCTTCTCCTTGATCCGCGTCCGATAACGATCGTAGCGCCAGCTT
>DASTOV010000172.1:0-5497 GCA_035720125.1 Sphingomicrobium sp.
TCGCTCGTCGTGCGGACCAGGTCGGCGACGCGCCGCTCAAACTCTTCACTCTCCCTGCCGCGCGCTTCGGCTGCCTCGTTGGCTTCGAGCAGCGCGACCTGGGCGAGGATGATATCGGTCTCGTAGCTGGTCAGCCGCTGCAGCGCAGTGACCAGATTGCACAGCCTGGCCGAATCGCTGGCAAACTGCTCGAACAGCCTGGAGATGATGTCGCTGATCAGCTTGTCGCGCGTGGCGATGTACTGCGGAACCGACTGCTTCTCGCGATAGAGGCGCCGACCGAAGTCGGCGACATGCTGGATCCAGTCGGCATCGACCTTCCTGGTGTAATGCTGCTCGACGGTCTCGACGGCGGAATCGCCGAAATGACTGCGCGCGCAGTCGCGAATGATATCGCCGGCGTCTTCCCACAGTATGCGGATGTCGCGCTCCAGCGTGCCTCCCGGATTATAGGCATCAAGTCGGTTCTTCACTTGGACATCCGTCAATGGCTGCAACGCGGTCATGGGCTGGGGCCCTTTCTCCCGGTTAGGCGGCGAAGGTTGAAACAAACTCGTTGGTGGCGGTGCGGAAGTCGGCGATGCGGGTCGAAAAGCGGCCAAATCCCTGTTCGACGTTGTCGATATCCTTGGCGACCTGTTCGGTATCGGAGCGGATGGCGGCGATGGTCGAGCTCATCGAGTCGGCGGCGAGCGCGGTTTCGTCGACGGCGGCGGTGATCATGGTCACCGTCTGGGCCTGGACCTCCATCGCGGCGCGGATGCGGTCGGCGCTGGTCTGGACCTCCTCGACCGTGGCGCTGATCGAGCCATTGGCCTCGACCGTCTGCCGGGTGGCGGCAGTGATGGCGGTGATCTTGTTGGTGATGTCGTCGGTTGCCCGTGCGGTCTGGGCGGCGAGGCTTTTGACTTCCTGGGCAACGACCGCGAAGCCGCGGCCGGCATCGCCGGCGCGGGCGGCCTCGATGGTCGCATTGAGGGCCAGAAGGTTGGTCTGGCCGGCGATGTCGCGGATGAGCCCAAGGATCGATTCGATCGCCTCGACATGACCCGACAGGGCGTGGCTGACCTTGACCGCTGCTTCGGCCTGGTCGCCGGCCCTGGTGGCGACACCGGCGGCAATCTCGACCTCGGTCCGGGCATCCTCGATCGCGCGGATGAGACCCGCCGCGGTCTGTGCCGCCTCCCTCATCGCCACCGCCGACTGCTCCGCCGCCGCCGCAACCTCACTCGTCTTGCCCAGCATGCCGCGGGCCGCGAAGCTGGACTGACCGGCCTGGCCGCGCAGCTCCTCGCTCTCGCGCGTGCAGTCGTTGACCACGCCCATCACTCGGCTATTGAAACTGGCGGCCTGGCGCTGCTGGATCTGATCGCTTTCCCTGCGGGTTATCGTGATGGCGTGATGGATGAAGCAGTCGATCTCGATGGCCTGGATTTCAGACAATGTTCGGGCATGGCGCACCATGCCAGGCTCGTCGGAAACCCTGCTTCGCAGGGAGGTGTAAACGGCTTCAGTCGCCGCATTGATGCCGGCCAGCAACGTTGAAAGCGAAAGCCCTGCTCCCAGCGACTTTTCTACATAGCCGCGTGCGTAATGGGTCCATTCCGGACGATCCAACTGCTGGTACTTGAGGGCGTTGTATGGGGCGATTTGTTCGGCCAGCCGCTCGATGCGCGCTTCCTCGAACACTTCGTCGACTTCCGGCGACTTGGCATAGCGGCGCCAGAATTCGCGCGCGACCTCGGGCACGTCGTCTGAAATAACCGACCACAACTCGCGGGCGCGTTCCGGCAAATTGCCACTCGTATCGTAGAGCCGCAAGCTGCGCACCAGATCATATTCGCCGTTCGACGTTCCCTGCACCATGTTCGCCATTGGACTCAATAACCCCAGAAAATCAGACTGCTTCGTCTGGCTGCTATGGGGCTTCAATGGTTAAGACCGGGTTAGTCCTCGGCAAACTTGCCAGTTGGCGATCTGCTGCCTAGTGCAACCGGGCCCATACAATTGGCGGTTCGAGGTTCCATGAGCAACAATTCCCAGCGACCATTGTCGCCGCACCTGACGATCTGGAAATGGGGTTGGCACATGACCGTGTCGATCCTCCATCGCATCAGCGGGGCAGGCCTTGCGGTCGTCGGGCTGGCGATCCTTGCCTGGTGGCTGGCGGCGATCGCCGGCGGCGATGAGGCTTATGCCGGCTTTTCCGACCGGGCGAAGAGCTGGTACGGCGTGGTCGTGCTGGTCGGGCTGACCTGGGCCTTCTGGCAGCATTTCTTCTCGGGCCTTCGCCATCTCGTCCTGGATACCGGCGCCGGCTATGAATTGAGGGTCAACCGCTTCTGGGCGGTAATGACGCTGGTCGGGGCGGCCGTAGCGACCGTCATCACGTGGGCGGCACTCACCGGTTATCTGTCGGCAATCGTGGCTGGAGGCGGACAATGAGCCGGGGCGAAAGCGCGACACCCCTGGCCAAGGTCCGCGGCCTGGGTTCGGCAGAGCATGGCGGCGGCCACTGGCTGGAGGAACGCTTCACCAGCGTGGCGCTGGTCTTCCTGTCGCTATGGCTGGTCTTTTCGCTGGTCATGCTTCCAAACCTTGAGATCGCTACCCTCAAGGAATGGCTCGGTTCGGCCTGGGGGGCAGTGCCGATGGCCCTGTTCGTGATCACCGCCTTCAAGCATGGCCTCGACGGCCTCAAGGTCGTGGTCGATGATTATGTACATGACGAAGGCACGCGGGTCGGCCTGCACTTCGCCCTAGCCATGGTGGCGATCGCGGGCGCTGCCGTCGCCCTGTTCGCCCTCGCCAAGATCGCCTTCGGAGCCAATTGATCCATGACCGCCTACAAGATCGTCGACCATGTCTATGACGTCGTGGTGGTAGGCGCCGGCGGTTCTGGCCTGCGTGCGACCATGGGCGCTGCCGAAAAGGGTCTGAAGACCGCCTGCGTTACCAAGGTCTTTCCGACCCGCAGCCACACCGTCGCTGCGCAGGGCGGCATTGCCGCCAGCCTTGGCAACATGGGCCCGGACCATTGGACCTGGCACATGTACGACACGGTCAAGGGCAGCGACTGGCTCGGCGACCAGGACGCGATCGAATATCTTTGCCGCGAGGCGCCGGCCGCGGTTTATGAGCTGGAACATGCCGGCATGCCGTTCAGCCGAACGGCCGAGGGCAAGATCTACCAGCGCCCGTTCGGTGGCATGATGCAGAACATGGGCGAAGGACCGCCCGCGCAGCGCACCTGCGCCGCCGCGGACCGCACCGGCCATGCAATGCTTCACACGCTCTACCAGCAGAGCCTGAAGTATGACGCCGACTTCTTCATCGAATATTTTGCGCTCGACCTCATCATGGAAGACGGGGTGTGCCGCGGACTTGTCGCCCTGTGCCTCGACGACGGGTCGATCCACCGCTTCCGTTCCCAATCGGTGGTGCTGGCAACCGGCGGCTATGGCCGCGCCTACTTCTCCTGCACCGGTGCCCACACCTGCACCGGCGACGGGAATGGCATGGTGCTGCGCGCCGGATTGCCGCTGCAGGACATGGAGTTCGTCCAGTTCCACCCGACCGGCGTCTACGGCGTCGGCGTGCTGATTACCGAGGGCGCGCGCGGCGAGGGCGGCTACCTGACCAATTCGGAAGGCGAACGGTTCATGGAGCGCTATGCGCCCAGCGCGAAGGATCTCGCCAGCCGCGACGTGGTGTCACGATCGATGGCGATGGAAATTCGCGAGGGACGCGGGGTCGGCGAGAACAAGGATCACATCTACCTCCACCTCGATCATCTCGACCCGAAGATCCTCGCGGAGCGGCTGCCCGGCATTACCGAAACCGGCAAGATCTTCGCCGGGGTCGACCTGACGCGCCAACCGCTGCCGGTGGTGCCGACGGTCCATTACAACATGGGGGGAATCCCGACCAATTATCATGGCGAGGTCGTCACCTTGAAGGACGGCAACCCCGACACCGTTGTCCCCGGCCTGTTCGCCGTGGGCGAGGCGGCCTGCGTCTCGGTCCATGGCGCCAATCGCCTCGGCTCCAACAGCCTCATCGACCTGGTCGTATTCGGCCGCGCAGCCGGCCTGCGCCTCGCCGAGGTGATCAAGCCTGGCGCGGCCCAGCCCCTTCTGAAGAAGGAAGCGGCGGACCTCGCCTTGTCGCGGCTCGACAAGTTCCGTCATGCCGAGGGCTCGCTGCCGACCGCGAAGATCCGCGACGAAATGCAGCGCACGATGCAGTCCGATTGCGCCGTGTTCCGCACCGAGCGGACCCTGGCCGAGGGCCAGGTCAAGATCGACGCGGTCTACAAGAAGATGGCCGACGTCCATGTTTCCGATCGCAGCCTTGTCTGGAACAGCGACCTCGTTGAAACCTTGGAGCTCGACAATCTCATCGGCCAGGCGGTCGTCACCATGCATTGTGCCGCCAACCGCAAGGAAAGCCGCGGCGCGCACAAGCACGAGGACTATCCCGAGCGCGACGACAAGAACTGGATGAAGCACACCATCGCCTCTTTCGATGGCTGGGGCGGCCAGGGTGGAGCAGTGACGATCGATTATCGCCCGGTCCACGCCTATACGCTCACCGACGAGATCGATTACATCAAGCCCAAGGCGCGGGTGTATTGAGCAGCGGCTAGCCGCTTTTCGTCGAACCAGGCTTTCTGGCAGTCGCGCCTTGGCATAGCCTTCTCCGAAAAGGGGGGCGGCAATGGTGCGTTCGATCGTTCTTATGGCGGCAGCTTTGGCGACCGGCGCCGCGGCTCCAAAGTTCAAGGAAGTGGAGCCGCCCTTCCACCTCATCCCCGGCTCGGTGCCGCTGGACAAGGGCCCGGACGGCAACAGCATTTTCCTCGATGCGCCGAAGGGCCTGATCCTGGTCGACACTGGCCGGCATCCGGAGCATGCCGAACAGCTGCTGGCCTATGCCAGGGAGCGCGGGAAGCCGATCGCGGCCATCGTCAACACCCACTGGCACCTGGATCACACCACCGGCAATCTCGACATCCGCCAGGCCTTTCCCGAGGCACAAGTCTATGGGACCACCGCGATCGAAGGGGCGCTGACCGGCTTCCTGGCACGCGGGCGGGAGCAGTCGGACAAGAGATTGGCCGACCCGAACACGCCCGCCGACCAAAAGGAGCAAATCCTCCGAGGTCGATCCCGCATCGATAATCCCGACACGTTGAGGCCGACGGCGCCGGTCACCCAGTCCGGCACGATGAAGATCGCCGGGCTTAAGCTGGAGTTGCACGTCGCCCCCCATGCCGCGACCGAGGCGGACCTTTGGCTCTACCTGCCCGAGGATCGCATCGCGATCGTCGGTGACCTCGTGGTCGATCTCGTGCCCTTCATGGATACCGCCTGCCCCGATGGCTGGAAGAAGGCGCTGGAAGAGGTCGCGGCGACCGATTTCGTGACGCTGATCCCGGGCCATGGAGCGCCGATGAACCGGGCGCAGTTCCTGCAATGGAAGCAGGCGTTCGACG
>DASTOV010000173.1:0-8562 GCA_035720125.1 Sphingomicrobium sp.
CATGCTCGGCTTCTTCCTTGAGCAGAGCGTCGCGATCGGCCTTGGGGATCTGGTAATAATCGGGGTGGATCTCGCTGAAGGCGAGGAATCCATGGCGATTGCCGCCATAATCGATGAACGCCGCCTGCAGCGACGGTTCGACCCGCGTAACCTTGGCTAGGTAGATATTGCCTTTGAGCTGCTTGTGCTCCGAGGATTCGAAGTCAAATTCCTCGATCCGGTTTCCCTTGGCGACGGCAACCCGGGTTTCCTCCGGGTGGCGCGCGTCGATTAGCATGCGCATGGACATTTAAAATTCTCCAGGCGCGCAGGCCGGCGGAAGGGGGCCGGCGGCGCGCAAATCTATGGGCCAGCGCCTGGGCGGCGATGGCGCGATGTTCGGAAACTGCCTCTGCTGCGTGACGCATCGCGATCCTCGTCGCGAATGACGCGTCACCACGCTCTTCCGAAAGCGTGGCGTTGGCGTCTTGTGGCATCATGCAGCGTCAACCTTGATTGCCGCGATCCGATCGGAGCGGCTCCGTCGATCCGGAGATCGGAGCGACGAGTCCCGTTATCATCGGGCCCGATGCGCCGCAACTGTTCGGCTCGTCAAAAAATCGCGCGCCGCGCTGCTTGGCGAAGACAGGGAGCTGCCGTAACCTTGGGCCAGTGGAGCGCAAGCGGACAATCGGCCTGGTCGTCGGGGGAGCGGTGCTAGTGGCGGTTGCGCTGCTGGCCGCCTATTTCGGCCAGGGCAAGACCGGAACGATCGGCGATGCCACCGTAATGGTCGGCGAGGCCCGCACGGGACATGTAACGCTCGAGATGCCCGATGCCGTGGCGGATGTCCGCGTTCGCGAGGCGCGCCTCCCCGGGCGTCCGATCGTGGTCATCGATCCTGGTCATGGCGGTCGCGATCCGGGCGCTCCCGGCGTATCCGGTGCGACGCAGGAAAAGCAGCTGACCCTGGCGATGGCGCATGAGCTTGCAGACATGCTGGAGCAGCGGGGCCGTGTCCGCGTCGCCATGACGCGCGAGGATGACCGCTACCTCAGCCTCGAGCAGCGGGCCGGAATCGCCCGGCGGCTCCAGGCCGGACTCTTCCTTTCGCTGCATATGGACAGCGCGCCCAACCCGCTGGCGCAGGGTGCGACAATCTATTCGCTGTCGGACGTGGCATCGAGCGCCGAAGCTGCTCGCTTTGCGGAAGCCGAGAACCGGGCGGGAGGCGCCTTGTCCAGCGAAACGGACGACAGCGTCCGTGCGCTGCTGGCCGATGTTGCGTTGCGTGAACAGATGGAAGCGTCGGCAGGACTGGCCGAACGGTTCCTCCGCCACACGGCCGGCCGATTCGATTTGCGTCCAAGGCCGCATCAATTTGCCGCGTTCCATGTGCTGCGACGGGCGGAGACGCCCGCCGTGCTGGTCGAAGCGGGCTATATCAGCAATGCCGATGACGAGGCGAAGCTGATGACCAAAGAGGGGCGGGCGCCGCTCGTCCTTTCGCTTGCACAGGCGGTCGAAGCCGACGTCGCCACGCGCATCAGGCAGTGAAGTCGCGGCTTCCTCTGGCCGCCTGAAGGGGCTAGATCGGCAGCAGCGATGAAATTCCCGAAGATCCAGATTCCCGACCTCGTCGTCTTCAATCACCGTGTTCACCGGCGCATCGACCCTTGGTTCGAGGAAAAATGGGTCAGGCGTTCGGCATGGGCGCTGTTTGGCGGCGTGATGTTCATGGCCGTCGTATTCGTGGTTTTCGCCACCAATATCCCCAGTTCGGACAAGCTGCTCGCCTACCAGCCCCCCCTGCCGACCAATGTTCGTGGCTATAACGGCAATCCGGTCCAGACCTTTGCCCGGGAACGGCGGGTCGAGCTTGCCTATGACGAATATCCGGAGGTGGTCGTCCAGGCGTTCATCTCTGCCGAGGACAAGACATTCTTCAGCCACGGCGGCATCGACTATCCCGGTCTCGCCGGGGCCGTCGTCGATTATGTCGGCAAATCCGTCAGCGGCGGGCGGGCGAAGGGCGGATCGACCATCACCCAGCAGGTCGCCAAATATCTGCTCAAGGACGATGAATATGCGATCAGCCGCAAGATCCGCGAGGCAATCCTTGCCTTCCGGCTCGAGGATACGCTGAGCAAGCCGCAGATTCTCGAACTTTACCTCAATTCCATCTTCCTGGGCCGCAATGCCTATGGAGTTCAGGCCGCCAGCCGGGCCTATTTCGACAAGGACGTGGCCGACCTGACGCTTCCGGAGGCTGCCTATCTGGCCGTGCTGCCCAAGGCGCCGAGCAATTATGATCCGGTGCGGGCAACGGAGAGGGCGCTTGGCCGCCGCAACTATGTCCTGCGCGAAATGGTCAGGAATGGCTATATCACGGAGGAACAGCGCGCGGCGGCGGCCGGCATGTCGCTCGGCACGATCCGCTACGGCAGCAGCGCCAAGTTCCGCGACCAGGGTGGCTATTTCATGGAAGAAGTCCGCCGCGACCTGATGAAGCGGTTCGGCGAGACCGCCGACGACGGCCCGAACAGCGTCTATGCCGGCGGACTGTGGGTGCGGACGTCGATGGTCCCCAAGATGCAGGACGCCGCGGCGGAAGCGCTGCGCGAAGGGCTCGCAAGGTTCGATGGCGGAAGAGGCTGGCGCGATACCGGCCTCAGCATCGACGTTGGCGGCGACTGGCAGACCCAGCTGCGCGTTGCCGCGCTCGGAACGGGATTCCCGGACTGGAAAAAGGCCGTCGTCCTGTCGAAATCCGGCAGCAGCGCCCGGATCGGCTTTTCCGACGGGTCGACGGGGGTCCTGCCCGAATCCGCGGCGCGGATGCCAAGCCGTGACGGCGGGGGGACCGCGTTCGACAATATTCGCCCGGGTTCGATCATCATCGTCAAGCAAGTGGGGCTCAACAGCTATGCGATCCGGTCCATCCCCGAAGTGGGCGGCGGCTTCGTGGCGGAAGAGGTGCAGACAGGACGCGTGATGGCCATGCAGGGAGGGTTCGACGTTATCGGATCCTCCTACAATCGTGCAACGCAAGCGCAGCGGCAGCCGGGCTCCGCCTTCAAGCCGATCGTTTACGTGACTGCGCTGGAAAACGGGCTGACCCCGGCTTCGATCATCGTCGATGCGCCATTTTGCGTCTGGCAGGGCGCGGGGCTCGGCAACAAATGCTTCCGCAATTTCGACGGCAAATATTCCGGTCCCAAGACGATGCGCTGGGGGGTCGAACAGTCGCGCAACCTGATGACGATCCGCGCCGCGGCGCAGACCGGCATGGAGCGGGTCGTCGACAATGCGTCGAAACTGGGCGTTGGCAATTACGAAAATTACCTGTCGATCGCGCTCGGCGCAGGCGACACGACCGTTCTGAAGCTGACCAACGCCTATGCCATCCTGGCAAACAATGGGCGATCGGTGACGCCGACGCTGATCGACTATGTCCAGGACCGCAACGGCAAGGTGGTCTTTCGCACCGACAATCGCTGCCAGGTCATGGAGGCCGACAATGGAGGCGCATGCAATGGTGCCGATTGGGACGGCAAGGCCATGCCGCGGCCGCCATCACGCCAGAAGCAGCTGATCGAAGCCCAGGCGGCCTACCAGATGGTCCATATCCTTGAAGGCGTGGTCGAGCGGGGCACGGCGACCGTGCTGCGCGATCTCGATCGGCCAATGTTCGGCAAGACCGGGACGACGTCCGGGCCGACGAATGTCTGGTTCATCGGCGGTACGCCGGAAGTGGTGGCGGGCGTCTACATCGGTTACGACCAGCCCCGGCCGATGGGTCATGGGGCACAGGGCGGCCGCGTGGCTGCGCCGATCTTCAAGCAGTTTGCGCAAGTCGCCTTCAAGGACATGCCCAAGGTTCCGTTCGTCGCGCCACCGGGGATTCGCATGGTCCGCATCGACCGGGCGACCGGGAAACGCGTCTATGGCAGCTTCCCGACCACGGTTGATCCCAAGTCATCGGTAATCTGGGAGGCCTTCCAACCCGAAACCGAGCCGCGCCGGGCCTTCCGCCGCAGCCTCGAGCTGGCCCAGGCGAGCGAAGAACAAGTTGCCAGGTCCGCAGCCAGCCAGGCCGCTGCCCGCCGCCCTGCTCCTGCTCGTCAGCGGTCGCCGGCCGACAGTGCCGAATTCTTGCAAAGGCAGGGCGGCATCTACTAACGCCCCAGACCGAACCGTCGGCCCAGCGAAAGCCGGGGCCTCGCGGAGATTCCAGCTTTCGCTGGAATGACAGATTGGAGTCTCTCATGCGCGCAGAAGCGCAAGGCCATATCGACCAGATCAATGCCGCCACGGCGCTGCTTCGCCGCTTCCTCGACTGGGACAAGGCGAACCGCCGGCTGCAGGAACTCAACGCGAAGGTCGAGGATCCTACCCTTTGGGACGATCCCAAGGCGGCGCAGGAGGTGATGCGCGAACGTCGGCGGCTGGAAGAAGCCATCGGTGCGACCCAAAAGATCGAGACCGAGCTTAAGGACACGGTCGAGCTGATCGAAATGGCCGAGCTTGAAGGCGATGAAGCGCTGGTCGACGATGGCGTTCGAGCGTTAGGCGAGCTCGCCGAGCGCGCCGACAAAGACAAGGTGGCGGCACTGCTCGCCGGCGAGGCGGACGCCAACAACAGCTATATCGAGATCAACGCCGGTGCGGGCGGAACCGAAAGCAATGACTGGGCCGGTATGCTGCAGCGGATGTACAGCCGCTGGGCGGAGCGGCATGGGATGAAAGTGGAGCTGGTCGACTTCCATGCCGGCGAGCAGGCTGGGATCAAGTCCGCAACGCTGCTCATCAAGGGCGAGAATGCCTATGGCAATTTGAAGGTCGAGGGAGGGGTGCACCGGCTCGTGCGGATCAGCCCTTACGACAGCTCGGCGCGGCGCCACACCAGCTTTGCCTCGGTATGGGTCTATCCTGAAGTCGATGAGGACATCGATATCGAAATCAACGAGTCCGAACTTCGCATCGATACCTATCGTGCGTCGGGCGCGGGCGGCCAGCACGTCAACACGACCGATAGCGCGGTGCGCATCACCCACATTCCGACCGGAATCGTCGTTGCCTGCCAGAATGAGCGGTCGCAGCACAAGAACAGGGCGCAGGCATACAAGCAGCTCAAGGCTCGTCTTTACGAGGCCGAACTGCAGAGGCGCGAGGCCGAAGCCGATGCGGCCAATGCCGCCAAGACCGACATCGGCTGGGGACACCAGATCCGTTCCTACGTCCTGCAGCCCTACCAGCTGGTGAAGGACCTGCGCACCGGCGTCACATCGACCTCGCCGACCGATGTGCTCGACGGCGACCTTGACCGGTTCATGTCAGCCGCCTTGTCGCAGCGCGTCACGGGCGAGAGGGTGGACGTCGAGGATGTGGAGTAATTCCCCTTCCCTTGATGAGGAGGAGCCAGGGGTAGGGTGACGATTATGCTGGACTCGCAATTGGCCCGGAGCGCACCCCCTCCCAATGCTCCCCCATCAAGGGGGAGGGCATTGTTTTTCCTGTTGCTGACTTTGGCCGCCTGTCGGGCAGAGCCACAGACAGGCCAGTTCCCGGATGCCGGACGCGATGTGGCGCCAATCGTCACCCAGAGCTTTTCAACCGAGGACGTCCGCGATCGGACAGGGGAAGCCGAAGAGGTGATGCGCCTGGCCGAAGTTGCCCCCGGCATGTCGGTCGCCGACGTCGGGGCCGGCGAAGGCTATTACACCGTTCGCCTTGCGCCGATCGTCGGCCGGCAAGGCCGCGTACTGGCGCAGGACATTGTCCGCGAGACGCGGGACAAATTGGCGCAACGAGTCCAACGCGAGCGGCTCGACAATGTCGCGGTCATGCTGGGCACGCCGGCCAATCCGATGCTGCCGGCGCAGTCGTTCGACCGCATCTTCCTGGTGCACATGTACCATGAAGTCGACAAACCCTATGAATTCCTGTGGAATTTGCGCCAAAGCCTGAAACCGGACGGGCTGGTGATCGTCGTCGATTCCGACCGCCCGGTCAAACGGCACGGCATGCCGGTGCGACAACTAATGTGCGAGTTTGCCGCGCTGGGGATGCGACCGGTCAGGACGACCCGCCTGACGAGGAGCGAAGCCTATTTTGCCGCCTTTCGTATCGACGCAGCCCGGCCGCGGCCGAGCGACATCGAGCCGTGCAAAGCAGCAAAAGCCTAAAGCAGCCCAAGGCGGCGCATGCTGCTGCAATCGCTGCCGCAGAAGATCAAATGGTCAAGGACGGCGAGGTCGATCGCCTCTCCGGCGGCCACCAGCCTTCTTGTCGCCTGGCAATCGGCGTTGCTCGGCCGTGCGTCGCCGCTGGGATGGTTATGCGCAAGCATGACGCCGGCGCTGCCAATGCGGGCCGCGTCGACGATGATCTCGCGAACGGGCATCCTGACCGACTCCGGCTCCCCGTCATAACATTCGACATGCAGGCAGCGGGCACCGGCATCGACGTGCGCCACCCACAAGCGTTCCCGCTCTCCTCCCTCGGAGCGGAAACAGGAGGAAAAGAAGCGGCGCGCGGCGTCATGGCCGTTCAGAACCGCTGGGATTTCAGCACGCTGGAATAGCATGCCGCCAACCTATGGCTGGCCACCGATTACGCCTAAGCCAACAAAATCCGATCTGGAGCAACCAGCACCCTCAACTGGCGCTGGACGGAGCCCGCAGGAGGGTTAGGGTGGGGGCATGCGCCAATATCTCGACTTGATGCAGCGGATTCTCGACGAAGGCGTCGAGCAGATGGACCGCACCGGCACCGGCACCCTATCGCTGTTCGGTGCGCAGATGCGTTTCAACCTGGAGGAGGGCTTCCCGCTCCTCACGACCAAAAAGCTCCATTTGCGATCAATCATCGTGGAATTGCTGTGGTTCCTGCGTGGCGACACCAATGTCCGCTGGCTCCAGGAGCGCAAGGTCAGCATCTGGGACGAATGGGCCGACCAGGATGGCGACCTGGGGCCGGTATACGGAAAGCAATGGCGCGATTGGGAAGCGGCCGATGGCCGTCATGTCGACCAGATTCGCAGTCTCGTCGACTTGATCCGGCGCGACCCAGGCTCTCGGCGTCAGATCGTCACGGCATGGAACCCAGGCGAGATCGAGCGAATGGCGCTGGCGCCCTGCCATTGCCTGTTCCAGACGCAGGTGGCGGCAGGCCGGCTCAACCTGCAGCTTTATCAGCGCAGCGCCGACTTCTTCCTGGGAGTGCCGTTCAATATCGCCAGCTATGCGTTGCTGACCCACATGCTGGCGCGGGAATGCGGACTCCAGCCTGGTACCTTCGTTTGGACCGGCGGCGACGTGCACCTTTATTCGAACCACCTCGAGCAGGCGCGGCTGCAGCTGTCCCGCGAGCCGAGACCGCTGCCACGGCTGGTGATGAAGGATCGCGGCCAGTCATTGTTCGAGTATGAGCCGGACGACTTCGCATTCGAGGCGTACGACCCGCACCCCCGCATCGCCGCACCCGTCGCAGTCTAGGCTCATTCCGCCTCCGTGATGGCACCGACGGGCAATTTCGACGTTCGTTCAGCAGCTAGACAGGAGGATTCATCATGTTTCGCAGGATAATGACCCTGGTTCTGATCGGCGGCAGCATTGCGGTTGCTGCGTGCAACACTGTTCGGGGCGCGGGCGAAGATGTCCAGTCCGCCGCGAACGCAGTCGACAATGCCACCTGATTTGAGCCATGGTCGTTGCGGTCACGAAAAGGAGCGACGACGATGGTTCGTAAATTGACTTCCTTGCTGGTGATTGGGGCGGCCCTGGCGATCGCGGCGTGCAATACGGTTCGCGGCGCGGGCGAAGATGTTCAGTCTGCCGCCAATTGCACCGAGAATGCCATCCACGGAGGCAATTGCTGATTGCCTGCCCAACGCTGGACAAGGTGATTCCTGCCCGCAATGATCGATCCAGTTTCCAAAGGAGTTTCGACGATGGTTCGTAAGTTGACGTCTTTGCTGTTGATCGCGGGTGCGATGACGATGACCGCGTGCAACACCGTGCGAGGCGCCGGCGAAGACCTTCAGTCGGCAGCCAATTGTACCGAGAACGCGATCAACGGCGGCAATTGCTGAGTTCAGACTTGCCAAAAAAATAGCCCCGCCGGCTTGCACCGGCGGGGCTTACTTGTTGGTCTGAGTTCAGGCTCAGTCGTTCAGATATTCGCCGGCATCCGCGTCCGTGCCGTTGCCCGAGGGTGCGACATCGGCCAGCGGATCGGCGTTCATGGCCGCTTCCGGACCCTGAGCCAGCTCGGCCGCATGCTCCTGCGCCGCCGAACCCGGCGCGATCAGCGCCTCCTGCAGCTTGCGCTGCTGGGCGCGAAGCGCCGCATCGCGGCTGGACGCGGCAATGCGCATGCGGTTCATGCCCGCGCCGGTACCCGCCGGGATCAGGCGGCCGACGATGACATTTTCCTTCAGGCCCATCAGCGTATCGACCTTGCCCTGTACCGAAGCCTCGGTGAGGACCCGCGTCGTCTCCTGGAAGGAGGCCGCCGAGATGAAGCTGCGGGTCTGCAGGCTCGCCTTGGTGATGCCGAGCAGCACCGGCTTGCCTTCGG
>DASTOV010000174.1:0-23822 GCA_035720125.1 Sphingomicrobium sp.
GTCAGGCTCAGGAATACATCTTCGAGGTCCGCCTCGCGGGTGGAGACGTCGACGATGCCGAGGCCCTCGCGCTGGAGCGCGGCGAGCACTTCGCCGGCATTGACCCGGTCCTTGCGGTAGGTGATCGCCAGCGTCCGCTCGCCATTGAGCTCGACCTTGTCGAAGCAGGCATTTTCCAGCGGCCGGGCGATGTCGCGATCGACGGTGACCTCGACCACCTTTTCCTGGGCCATGTCCACCAGAACGCGGGTAGCCTCGTTGGCGATGAGCCGGCCGTGGTTGAGGATGGCGATGCGGTCGCAAAGCTGCTCGGCTTCCTCGAGATAGTGGGTGGTCAGGACGATGGTAACGCCCTGAGCGTGGAGCGAGCGGACATAGTCCCAAAGCTGCTGGCGAAGCTCGACATCCACTCCAGCCGTCGGCTCGTCGAGGACCAGGATCGGCGGCGAATGGACCATTGCCTTGGCCACCAGCAACCGGCGCTTCATCCCGCCCGAAAGAGTCCTGGAATAGACATGGGCCTTGTCGGTCAGGTGCACCGCGGCGAGCAGCGCATCGGTGATCCGTTCTTCCTTCGGAACGCCGTACAGCCCGGCCTGGATTTCCAGCGCCTCGCGCGGCGTGAAGAAGGGATCGAACAATATTTCCTGGGGGACGATGCCGATCGAACGCTTGGCGTTGCGCGGATGCTTCTCGATGTCGAAGCCCCAAACCTCCGCCGTGCCGCCTGTTTTCACGACCAGACCGGCAAGGATGTTGATGAGGGTGGACTTGCCTGCGCCATTAGGTCCCAGAAGCCCGAAGATCTGTCCGCGCGCCACGTCGAAGCTGACCCCGTCGAGCGCGCGTTTGGGCGGTATCCCCTTGCCCTGATAGGTCTTGCACAGCTCTCTGATACGGATCGCGGGCTGGTCAGAACTCATCATTCCGATTCGCATAGCCGCGCCTTGGGGCTAACGAAAGCCAATGCGGCGAATGAAGTATTCACCTTAACAATCATTCCGACTTTTTCGTTAACCAGTCGGCCTTCTGCTATCTGCGGCTGTCTGAATCGCTGCCGCAAATGGTTAGCGCAGGACGGTAAATTTCCGGAAACCTCATGCATTGAAGAGCTGTTGAGGCGCTATCGTCCATCTTCCCGGCTGCACGATCAACGTGTGGGGAACCAAGAAATGCGCTTCAAATTTGCTCTCGCGGCCCTGGCCGCAACCGCCGCCTTCGCGTCGCCAGCCTATGCTCAGGTCGTTTCCGACACTGAACAGGCCGAGGCGCGCGGAACCGTCCTTCTACCGCTGACTCTGACCTGGGAACAGGATCTCGACTTCGGCACGGTCATCGCCAGCGGCCTTGCCGGCAGCGTGACGATCGACGAGGATACCGGCCTGCGCACGGTGGTGGGCGGCGTTGCCGCCGTTCCGACCGATCCTGGCCAGCGCGCCGAGTTTTCGGGGTCCGGCCCAGCCGGCGGCCAGGTCGACCTGACCCTGACGCCGCCGGCCGGAAACGTGATTGTGAGCGGCGGCAACACCATCACGATCACCAACTTCACGCTCGACGGCGGCGCCGGCCTGACCGATTCCCGAACGACGGACGCCTTTGGCGCATTCAGTGTCGGTGTCGGCGGAACGTTCGCCATCGCGGCGAACCAGCCCAACGGTCTTTATGCGGCCGATTTCACGCTGACCGCCGAGTATCAATAAGCCTGGACCGCTCGATAAGACCCCACTCTTATTGAAGCGGCGGGAGGTGGTTGCTAGGGGCTAGCCTCATGCAACCGCCTCCCGAAGTTTTTCGCACCAAGAGCCATCGCGTCTTTTGCGACGGGTCTGGACAGGTCGACCCCGCGCTCGGCCATCCGCGCGTCTATTATCAGATCGACGATGCAATCGGTTACGTCGACTGCGGCTATTGCGACCGCCGCTTCGTCCTTGAGGGTGGACCGGCTGATCAGTCGACGGCTTCCGGCCGGCAGCAAGATCCGTGAACCCACGAGACTTCATCTATCGCAACCTGGACCCGACTGACGCGGTCAGTCTGGCGCACAAGCATCTCGCTGCCCATGACGATGGGGAACTTTATCTCCAGCACCGTGTCAGCGAAGCATTCGGCTTTGACGACGGCCGACTGAAGACCGCCGACTATCATGTCGGGTCGGGCTTCGGCCTGCGCGGAGTGACAGGCGAGACGACCGCCTTTGCGCATGCCAATGAGATCAGCGCCGATGCGATCGAGCGTGCCGCCCAGACCCTGAAGCTGCTCGATCCCGCGCGGGCCCCGGCGGCCGCGCCACCGCCGCGCACCAACCGGGCGATGTACGGGGCGGATGACCCGCTGTCCGCCATCCCCTTCGCCAGCAAGGTCGAGCTGTGCCAGGCGATCGACGCCGCCGCTCGCGCCCGCGACCCGCGCGTCGCGCAGGTCAGCGTCATGCTCTCGGGCAGCTGGTCGGTGGTCGAGATTGTCCGGGCGGACGGCTTTGTCGCGACCGACATCAGGCCGCTGGTGCGCCTGTCCGTCTCGATCGTGGCGAAACAGGGCGCCAAGGGCAATGAGCGCCGCGAGACCGGCAGCTTCGGGCTGGGCGGCCGCTATCTCTATGACCATCTGTTCGAGCCCGCGACCTGGAACCGCGCGATCGACGAGGCACTTGGCCAGGCCCTGGTCAATCTGGAAAGCGTGCCCGCCCCGGCCGGTGAGATGCCGGTGGTGCTCGGCCCTGGCTGGTGCGGCGTTCTGCTGCACGAGGCGGTCGGCCATGGGCTGGAGGGCGACTTCAACCGCAAGGGCACCTCGGCTTTCTCCGGCCGGATGGGTCAGCGGGTCGCCGCGCCCGGAGTCACGGTGATCGACGAAGGCGCGATCGAACAGCGGCGCGGGTCGCTCAGCATCGACGACGAGGGCACGCCGACCGGCCGCACGGTGCTGATCGAGGACGGTATCCTGAAAGGCTATCTCCAGGACCGCCTGAATGCCCGCCTCATGGGAATGGAGCCGACCGGCAATGGCCGCCGCCAAAGCTTCGCTCATGCACCCATGCCGCGCATGACCAACACCTTCATGCTCGGAGGGCAGGATGACCCCAGGGAGCTGATCGGCCGGGTCAAGAACGGCATCTATGCCAAGAGCTTCGGCGGTGGGCAGGTCGACATCACCAGCGGCAAGTTCGTCTTCTCCTGCACCGAAGCCTACCGGATCGAGGGCGGCAGGCTGGGCGCCCCGATCAAGGGCGCCACGCTGATCGGCGACGGGCCGAGCGTGCTGACCCGGGTCAAGGGCATCGGCAATGACATGGCACTCGACGAAGGGGTCGGCGTCTGCGGCAAGGCCGGCCAGTCGGTCCCGGCCGGAGTGGGCCAGCCGACATTGCTGATCGATGGGCTGACGGTCGGCGGCACCGCGGCATGAGCCTGGTCGAGCTGGCCCGGTACGGAACTCGGGTCGAAGCCGACCTCGCCCGCCTGGCGCTTGATGCGGAAGGCATCGATGCCGTCATCTTCGATGCGGAGGCGAACAGCTTCTTCGGCGGCGGCGGGCTGATCGGCGTGCGGCTGATGGTGCTGGAAGAAGAGTATGACCAGGCGGCCGAAATATTGGAGGCGGACCGCTGGGCCTAGTCGCGCAGCAGGTGCGATACCGGGCCAAGGTCGAATCCGGCCTGGCTGACGCAGTGGTCCAGTTCTTCGCGCGAGACGCCATCCTCGCTCTTGGCGACCGCCCAGGCGAGCGTCGACCGGTTCCCTGACCGGCAGAAGGCAAACAGCTTGCCGTCGCCGACCGAATGCATCGCCTCGCGCATCGCTTCGATATCCGACGGGCCCATGCCCCGCGCGATGGGGACGTGGCGATATTCGATCCCGGCCGCTAGCGCCGCAGCCTCGATGTCGTCGCTTTCCGGCTGCCCTGCATCTTCATAATCGGGGCGGTTGTTGACGATCAGGCTTACGCCCAGCTCCTTCAGGGCGGGCACGTCCTCCGGCCCGATCTGGCCGGAAACCAGCGTCTTCTCGTCAAGCTGCCGGTGCATCTTCCCTCCAACGGCGCCAGTGCCGCGTGGCGACTCGCCATGACACTTCTGCAAGATATCGCCGATCCCCTAGATGGCGGAAAGCGCTGATTATGCCACAAAAATGTAACGTTGACCGCTCGGCGCCTCGTCTTCGCGGGCCAGAGGCGCCGGCAGGGAAGGGCGACGCCATCTCGATCGACCTGGAGGAACTGCTGGCGACCCGCCTGCTGGTGCAGGGCTGCGGTGGAGCACGTCGGCGGCTTAGTTCCTTATGACCGCTTTCGACCCATTGCGGTCAGTCGCCCTGTTCCCCGGCGAAGGCCGGGGTCCAGTCCGAGCCCGATGGGCGAGCAGGGGCGCTACGCGCGTCTGGGCTCCTGCCTTCGCAGGAGCACGCTAGCGTCCGCTTTCCACCCATTCCGGTCATTAGCGATAACCAGAAAATCCTGTCCTACAGCCACCCCGATGTGCGACTGAGGGGCTGCTCTTTCTCATCGTCGGAACTGAAATCGCCTAACGTCACACCGGAGGCATGAAAAGGCGCCTCACCTTGAGACTTTAGTGACGTTATCAAGCGTTCGCGATTCGACGGGCGCGTGTCGGCGATCGGACTTGGCATCATTTCAC
The DNA here is from genome assembly GCA_035720125.1 of Sphingomicrobium sp. Classification (GTDB taxonomy): domain Bacteria; phylum Pseudomonadota; class Alphaproteobacteria; order Sphingomonadales; family Sphingomonadaceae; genus Sphingomicrobium. Next base: position 4,634 of record DASTOV010000174.1, read on the forward strand.
AGGAACAGTGTCGGCCGGCCTTTACGTCCGCTTTCCACGCATAACGGACGCCAGGCTTACCCCTCCACCACTTCCTCCAGCTCCCGCTCGGCAGCCTGACGCGCCCATAGCTCGGCGTAAAGTCCGCCCCGGGCCAGCAGCTCGGAATGCGTCCCGCGCTCGGCCACCCGGCCGGCGTCGAGCACGACGATCTGGTCGGCGCCGACCACGGTCGACAGGCGGTGGGCGATGACGATGGTGGTGCGGTTCCTGGCGACGTCGTTGAGGGTCGACTGGATTGCTTCCTCGGTGCGGCTGTCGAGCGCGGAGGTGGCTTCGTCGAGGATCAGGATCGGCGGGTCCTTCAAGAGCGTGCGGGCGATGGCGACGCGCTGCTTCTCGCCGCCCGAGAGCTTGAGGCCACGCTCCCCGACCATCGATTCATAACCCTGTGGCAGGGCGGCGATGAAATGGTCGATCGCCGCCCCCTTCGCCGCGCCCTCGACATCCGCCTCCGTCGCGCCCTCGCGGCCATAGGCGATGTTGTAGCCGATGGTGTCGTTGAACAGCACCGTGTCCTGCGGGACGATGCCGATCGCGCCGCGCAAACTGTCCTGCCGGACGCTGGCGATGTCCTGGCCATCGATCATGATCCGCCCGGCGGTCGGGTCGTAGAAACGGTAGAGCAGACGGGCGAGGGTGGACTTGCCCGCGCCCGACGGCCCGACCACCGCCAGGCTGGTCCCCGCCGGAACATCGAGCGTGACGCCCTTCAGGATGATCCGCTCCGGCTCATAGCCGAAGGCGACCTCCTCGAACCGGACATGGCCGTCGGTGACGACAAGCTCCGCCGCGCCCGGCACATCGACAACCTCGGCCGGCGTGTCGGTCAGGTCGAACATCGCCTCCATGTCGATCAGTCCCTGGCGGATCGTGCGATAGACCCAGCCGAGCATGTCCAATGGCCGGAACAGCTGCATCAGCAGCGCATTGACCAGCACCACGTCGCCCGGTGTGAACTTGCCCTGGCTCCAGCCCCAAACGGTGAAGCCCATCGCCCCCGCCATCATCACGTTGGTGATCAGGCTCTGGCCGATGTTGAGCCAGGCAAGGCTGGTCTCGTTCCGCACCGCTGCCCGGGCATATTTCTCGACCGCCTCATCGTAGCGTCGCGCCTCGCGCTCCTCCGCCCCGAAATATTTGACCGTCTCGTAGTTCAGCAGGCTGTCGACCGCGCGGCCAATGGCCTTGTTATCGACCTCGTTCATCTCGCGCTGCAGCTTGGTCCGCCAGTCGGTGACCAGCCTCGTAAAACCGATGTAAAGGGCCACGAAGACAAGCGTTGCGCCCACCATGCCGGGACCGAACTTCAGAAAGAAGATGACGCAAATGGCGGTCAGCTCGATCACCGTCGGCGCAATGTTGAACAGCAGGAAATAGAGCATCATGTCGATGCTCTTGGTCCCGCGCTCGACGATCTTGGTCAGGCTGCCGGTCCGCCGCTCGAGGTGGAAGCGCAGCGACAGTGAGTGCACATGGCGGAATACGCGCGCCGACAGCCGCCGTGCCGCATTCTGCCCGACCTTTTCGAACAGGGCATTGCGCAAATTGTCGGCCAGCACGCCGCCGAACCGCGCGGCGGCATAAGCCACGACCAGCATCAGCGCGGCCATCCACGCCGCTTTCTCGCCGCTCATCGCGTCGACCACCGCCTTGTAGGCGAAGGGCATCGCCAGCGTGATCGCCTTGCCGAGCAGCACCAGCAGCAGCGCCGCGACGACCCTGGACCGGAGCTCCAAATCGTCCTTCGGCCACAGCATCGGCAGGAAGCGCCACAGCACCGCAAAGCCGCCCTTGGGCTTCTCAATCTCTGGGGCGGGGCTGCTCATGGCCCTGTCAGTTAGGATTGCAGCGCCATATCCGCAACGGATGCACGTCCGCCGGCGTTGATGCGGGGAAGAGGAACAGCGCCATGGCCGACACCAAGACCGAACCGATGATCGATGAGGATGCGCTCCCGGGGTCCGAGGCGAAGCTGGAGCCCAAGCCCGACTGGGAGCCGCGCTACAAGGGATCGGACCGCTTGAAGGACAAGGTGGCGATTGTCACCGGCGCAGATAGCGGGATAGGCCGCGCCGTTGCCGCCCTCTACGCCCGCGAAGGCGCCGACATCGCCATCCTGTATCTGTGCGAGCATGAGGATGCGGAGAAGACCAAGGCCATCGTCAAACGCGAAGGCCGTCGCGCGATCCTCGTACCGGGCGACCTTGGCGATCCCGATTTCGCCGCCCAAGCGGTGCGGAAGGTGGTCGACACCTTCGGGCGGCTCGACATATTGGTGAACAATGCCGGCGAACAGCATGCCGACAAGGACATCAGGGATATCAGCAATGAGCAGCTGCGCCGCACCTTCCAGACCAACATCTTCGCCTTCTTCCACCTGGTCCAGGCCGCCCTGCCACATTTGAAAGAGGGCGCGTCGATCATCAACTGCACCTCTGTTGTCAGCTTCAAGGGCAGCGAGGATTTGCTCGACTATTCGGCGACCAAGGGAGCCATTACCGCCTTCACCCGCTCGCTGTCGTCCAACCTGGTCAAGCAGGGCATCCGCGTGAACGCCGTCGCGCCGGGCCCGATCTGGACCCCGCTCAACCCGTCCGGCGGCCAGCCGCCGGAGGACATGCCCGGATTCGGCAAGGATGTGCCGATGGAGCGACCAGGACAGCCCAACGAGGTCGCGCCCAGCTTCCTGTTCCTGGCATGCGAGGACGCCAGCTACATGACCGGGCAGGTGCTGCATCCCAACGGCGGCGTGATTGTCGGCGGTTAGTTGGGGAAATTTCCCAAGACTGCGCAGGAATTCCCGCCAACTTATGACATCCGCGAGAGATGGCTACTGAAAAATAAGGATAATTTTCATTTGGCACGCTCCCTGCAATGAATGTGGCGAGCCCAATCGGGGGCTCCGCAAAAGGGAGTTAAAGAAATGACCTTCTCGTTCGTCGATACCCGCCAGCTCGCTGCCAGCCTCGCCGGCGCCATTGTCACTTCGCTGCTGTTCGTTTCGGCCGCCACCTCGCTGCCGATCGCCTGAACCGCAACGCGAACAAGGAAGAAGCCCCAATGAACGGTCGCTTCATCATCAACCGCAGCCGCGCCAAGGTCATGGGCGTGTGCGCAGGCCTCGCTGACTGGCTCAATGTCGATGTGCTCATCGTCCGCCTCGGCGTCGTCCTCGCCACGCTGATGACCGGGCCGGTCGCAGTATTGATCTATATTCTGACGGGTTGGCTGGCCAACGAGGATCGCTGAGGCATCCCAGGCCAGCCGATGCCGTCATCTGTCATTTGCCCGTTGCCTGTGGCACCAATTGCGCCGACCCACGTTACGACCGCAAGGAGTCGGCGATGGAACGGCAAGGCGACGAAATTCACTTGAATGAAACCGAGGCCACTGCCGGCGTGAAGGCGCACGGCGTCCGTTATGTGCTGGGCTTCTCGTTGCTCCTCGTCACAATCGCCATGTCGGCGATCTGGATCCTCGGTTCGGTCCTCGGTTAGTCACTTACCCCCTTCATCGCTGGACAGGAATGCATCAGCCCTGCATGCCGTTGCACCATGGGGGAGGGCAATCTTAACTGGCTCGAACGACTCGTTCGTTGGCTGCTGCTGCAGTGGTTTCGACGCGGCGGCTGGACCGTATCCGGCACGCTTCCGCCCGACCCGAAATTCGTCATCATGGGGGCCTCCCACACCAGCAACTGGGACTTCCTGGTCTTCCTCGGTGCCGTTCAAGCCGTGGGGCGGAAAGTCCACTTCATCGGCAAGCACAGCCTGTTCAAATGGCCGCTAGGCGGCTTCATGCGGGCACTGGGTGGAATTCCCGTCGACCGAAGTGCGTCGCAGGATCTGGTCAGCCAGGTGGTGGCGCAATTCGATGCCCACGATGATTTCATCCTCGTGGTGGCGCCGGAGGGAACGCGCTCGCGCACCGCGAATTGGAAAACCGGCTTCTATCAGATCGCCCTGAAGGCCAATGTCCCAATCCTCGCAGCCGGTCCCGATTTCCCGACACGGCGCGGCGTTTTTGGCCCCGTGATCCACCCCACCGGCAACTATGCGGAGGATATGAAGCCGGCCTTCGCCTTTTTCCGGAGCATCACGCCGAAGCATCCGAAGCGCGCCGCTTTTCCGGAGGGCTTCTAGCCAATGATGGCCAGCCGGATTAGCTTAAGAAAAAATCAAAGCAGGAGTCTCGCGATGCGCACGTTTCGATCCACCCTGTTCCTTGCCGTTGCGATATTGGCCGCTCCATTGTCTGCAGCCCTTCCAGTAGGCGCCCAGGCGCCTGATTTCAGGACGACCGGAGCGCTTGCCGGAAAGCCGTTCAAGCTGCACCTTAAGGATCAGCTGAAACACGGCCCGTTGGTCCTCTACTTCTACCCGAAGGCATTCACCCAGGGCTGCACGCTGGAGGCCAAGGCATTTGCGGACGCAATGCCGGAGTTTCGCAAGGCTGGCGCCCGCGTCGTCGGCATGAGCGCCGATGACCTTGAGACGCTCAAGCGATTCTCGACCGAAGCATGCCGCAATGCCTTTCCGGTCGCCACGGCATCGCCCGAAACCATCCGCTCCTATGACGTGGCACTGAAACAAAAGCCGGAGCTTTCCGATCGCACAAGCTATGTCATCGATCGGAACGGGCGGATCGTCATGGTCCATTCCGACCTGGACTGGAAGGACCATGTCGCCAAGACGCTGGCGGCGGTCCAGGCGCTCAAGCGGTGAGCACCGGCCACGAATCGACTGGCGGGCCGCGCTCTGGGATAGGTCCAAATCGCCTGATCTAGGTTGCGAACGGTCCCGCCCAGTTAACCGAAGCGGCGAATTCGACTGACCGAGTCGCTCGGCGCAAGCACAAGCTGGGACCCAACCAATCCCGGAAAATTGCCCTTTTTTGGGACGCGCCCTTATCAAAAGTTAAGCATCTAAGTTGCTGCAATTCCACATTTTTCGGTTAATTTTGCAACATTGTCGTTAACCTCTTCCGTTAACGGCCGAATGGAGTCACCCTTAAGTGCTTGAAAACTGGGGAGGGGTGTCCCGTGACCATGCGATGGATTGGAGCGGCAATCGCCGGCGCCTGTATGGTGGCCGCGGCCCCTGCCATGGCTACCGACAGTGAGGCCTCGGCCACATCCTCCACTCCGAATACCTACCGCCCGCTGATTCTCGATCGCTCGGCAAAGCCCGTCAGGAAAGCCAGTCATCCGATGATCCTCGACCGGCCCGCCAACCCGGACGTGTTTGGCACCGTGGCGCTGAATGCTGGCGTGACCTTTTACGACGCCCGCTTCCGCCGTGTTTCGTCAACGGATGCCAGGGATCCGCTGGTCTTGCGCCTGGCGACGGCGGCGGCCGGGCTCGATCCAATGGCAAAGCTGCGAATGGTCCAGCAAGAAGTGAATCGCCAGGTCCGTTGGATGCACGACCTCGACAATATGGGCGTCGCCGATTTTTGGGCCAACGCCGGCGAGACGCTGCGGCGCGGCACGGGAGACAGCGAAGACATCGCCATCGCCAAGATGCAGGTGCTGAAGGCGGCGGGATTCAGTCCCAAGGATCTTTATATCAGTGTCGGCCGCCACAATGTCCGCGGCGCGCATGTCTTGCTGCTGGCACGTACCGCTGCGGGGTTTTTCGTGCTCGACGATACCGTTCAGGATTTGATGACTCCAGCGCAGCATGGCCGATTTACGCCGGTCATGACCCTTGGACCGGGAGCCAGCTGGATCCATGGTCGTCGCGTCAAGGCGCCACAGGCATCCGCGCCGCGGGTCGCCAGCGCCAGTTCCGGCACGACCAAGGCGAAGGCAAAGTAACCGCGACGTCGCTATAACCGAGGGCGTGGCGCATGATCCATACAACCTTGCCCGCTTCCTGACTGCCCAGTCGGGCGGAGTGTTCGAGCAGGCGCTGTCCGAGCTGCAGGCTGGCCGCAAGGCAAGCCATTGGATGTGGTTCATCTTTCCCCAGCATCGCGATCTCGGCCGCAGCCCGACCGCGAAATTCTACGGCCTGAGCGGCGTTGACGAGGCAGCGGCCTACGCGGCGCATCCCGTTCTTGGCGAGCGCCTCCGGCGTTGCTGCCGCGCGACATTGCCGCATCTGAAGAAAAGACCGGCCGAGAGCATCCTCGGCCCGATCGATGCATTGAAGCTCGGTTCCTCGATGCAGATATTCCAGGCTGCGGCCCCCGACGAACGGCTGTTTGCCGAGGTCGCAGCGGCAATCCATTAAGGCTTTCGCCGAGCCACCAGCTTGATCTCGACCAGGCCGGCATCGGGCACGAGCCGATCGATGTCGATTGCGGTCCAGGCCGGGAACGGTTCGCGGATGTAGCGGTGCTTGACCTTCATGAATCCGTCCATCTGTGACGGCAGGTCGGTGTGGAACGTGGTCATCTCCACAACCCCGTCGAAGCTGGAGCCGGAACGTTCGAGCACATCGCCGAGCATCTTGAAGGCGCGGTCATAGGCCTCTTCGGCATCGGCCATGGTCTGCCCGGGGCGGAGACCCGCGACGACGCCGGACAACCATACCCGATCCTCGTCGATTACCGCTTCGGCAAAACCCCATTCGGTAAAGATGCGTCGGCTTTCGGGCCGCAGCGGCATCACGACATTCCTGGGCTGGCGCGCGAATGGTGCGGGCGGATCCGCGGCCGGAGACTGGGCGGCTGCCTGCGCGGCAACGGCGAAAATGGTTAGGCTAAGCATTGGTGACTCCCGAATGGATGCGGGCGCCATTGACCCAACTGTGGAGACTTGGCTTTATCCGTTCGACCGGGGTAGCGCCCACGTCGACCATTCGACAAATGATTGACGTTGCCGCGCGCGGCGGCATTTCCGCGCTGAAAAGGGTAAGGCGATGGCCGAGGACAACTATGTGTACGACGAGGCCAGCGGCGAATGGCTGCCGGCGAGCGAGCTTGCGGCGTTGCGCGCGGCTGAGGGGCAAGTCGAGGTCCGCGACGCGGTTGGCAACCTGCTGCTGGATGGCGACCAGGTCACGCTGATCAAGGACCTGGACGTCAAGGGCGCGGGTCAGACGCTGAAGCGCGGCACTCTGATCAAGTCGATCCGCCTGACCGGCGACGCGCAAGAGATTGACTGCAAATATGAAGGCATCAAGGGCCTCGTGCTTCGGGCCGAATTTGTGAGGAAGCGCTGATGAAGGGCGCCGCAACCATCGCCGCCCTGCTGCTCGCCGGATGCGCCACGACCGGCACGTCCGACGATCCGGCGGGCAGTTTCCTGGCCCGGATTCAGGCGCATTGCGGCAAGGCATACGAGGGGAGGGTGGTGACCGACGATCCGGCGGACTCAAGCTTTGCCGACCAGCGGCTGGTCATGCATGTGCGCCAGTGCAGCGATGGCGAAGTGCGCATTCCCTTCCATGTCGGCACCGATCGGTCGCGGACCTGGGTTGTGACGCGCACCGCGGCTGGGCTCCGGCTAAAGCATGATCACCGGCACGAGGACGGGACGAGCGATGCGCTGACGATGTACGGTGGCGATAGCCGCCCCCCCGGGAGCGCCGAGCGGCAAGAGTTCCCCGCCGACGCGCAATCGATCGCCATGTTCACCAGCCAGGGGAGGCAGGTATCGAACAGCAATGTCTGGGCGCTCGAGGCGCGCGACGGCTTGTTCGCCTATGAGCTGAGGCGCCCGCCAATCCCAGGAGGCCGCTTTTTCCGGGTCGAGTTCGACCTGGCCAGGCCCATCGATCCCCCGCCCGCGCCTTGGGGCGGCTGAGCCAACTCTGCTAAGGGAAGCGGCATGGCCCGCCGATATCGCAGCTTTGCCGAATTCTGGCCCTTCTACCTGCGGGAACATGCCAGGCCGCGTACCAGGTCGCTGCATTACGTCGGCACAAGCTTGGTTGTCGCAATCGTCATCTTCGCCTTGGCGATGGGGCGCTGGTGGTGGCTGCTCGCCGTCCCCGTCGCGGGTTATGGTTTCGCCTGGGTCGCCCATTTCGCGGTTGAAAAGAACCGGCCGGCCACCTTCACCTATCCGCTTTGGTCGCTCGCAGCCGACTTCAAGATGTGGTGGCTGTGGCTGACCGGGCGTTTGGGGCCCGAGCTGGACGGGGCACTCCACAAATGACTTTGAACTGACCCATGTCGACTGACGATCAGCTCTTCTCTCCGGACGACCCGGTCTATCGTTACCGGGTCACGCTGGACCATGGCTGGCTCAGGAACCATTTTGTTGACCGGGCTGAAGCGATCCCGTTGGACGCCGAGTTCGCCGTCCTTGGCCGCGAAAAGACGAGCCATCGAGGCATTGGCCAACGGCGCAGGCTGAGGACGCTCGTCGCCGGCGCGGTCAACCAGGACTTTCTCGACGAGATTTGCGAGCTTAAGGAACTTCATCATCTGGAGCTCGGCTGGCCCGTGACGGCAACCGATCTCAGCGGGCTTCGGCAGCTGCAACATCTCGCCGTCCTGAAGATCGATTCACCGCGCAACATTACCGACTTCACGCCGATCCTCGACCTGCCGGCGCTGCGCAGCCTGTTCATCGAAAATGCCAAGCATTTGGCGTCGCTTGACTGGCTTGTGCCGCTCAAGGGCCGGCTTCGCTCGCTGGGCATCGAGGGCAGCATCTGGACGGTGAAGGCCCTGCCCAGCCTGAAGCCGCTGGCCGGCTTTGGGTTCGAAGCCTTGTTCCTGACCTCGGTGCGGCTCAAGGACAAGGACCTGACACCGCTCGCCGACTGCCCCAATCTCAAGCTACTGGCCTGCGCCCGCTTTGCACCCAAGGCTAATTTCGAAGCGCTGAAGGCGCTCCGCCCTGACATTCAGTGCACCTGGTTCGAAAAGTATGAGATTTGACGCTCGCCCAGCGGGCGGTTGAATTGGACTTTCATTCGTGCTGGCCGCATCTTGCACTTCGCCGGATCACTGAACCTTCACGTGCGGGAGGCAGTCATGGCTGGCGAATTGGCAATTGTTTTGAGCGGCGGGGGCGCCAAGGGCGCCTTCCAGGTCGGTGTGCTTGACGAACTGATCGTCAACCGCGGCGTCAAGGTCGATATTGCGGTCGGCACTTCGACCGGCTCGATCCAGGCGCTGGCGGTGGCGCAGGACGATGTCCCGAAGCTGGTCCAGTTCTGGTCCGGGCTAAGGAAGAACAGCGACATCTATGTGAAACGGCCGCTTGGGGCGGTGGGCGCGCTCCTTGGTTCCAACTCCATTTACGATGCGCGCGGCTTGAAGAAGTTGCTCAAGGAAGCGGCCGACGATGCGCGCCTTCGATCGACAGGCAAGAAGCTTCGCCTGGGCGTCGTCAATCTTGGAACGGGTGAATTCCGCACGATCGATGAAAGCGTGCCGGGGATCCATAACTGGGTCTACGCCAGCTGCGCCATGCCGGTTTTCTTCGACCCGCTGAAGACCCGGGCGGCGGATGGCACCGAGGAACAATGGGTTGACGGAGGCGTCCGCGACGTCACGCCGCTCAGCTCGGCGATGGAGCTCAATCCGCGCGGAATCATTGTCGTTCGGGCTTCTCCCAAACCCACGCCGGGCAAGGTGCGCGCCTATGGCGACTTGATCCAGATCGGCCTGCGGGCAGTCGGTATCCTGCAATCGGAAGTGTCGATGAACGACCTCGCCAATTCGACGTTGATCAATGACATGATCGCCGCGCGCGGTGCCCAGTTCCGGGCGTTGGAGGCGCTCGGCATTTCGGGGCAGCAGGCAGCGTCGGTGCTGCGTCCGCTCGACGTGCAGCTGGCACGCTATCGCTTCGTGCCCAATTGCGTGATCGAGCCTGAACGCGAATATCTCGACACGCTGGAGTTCGATCCCGCCAAAATTGCCGAGGCAATGCAGGCGGGCCGGACGGCCGTGGATCGCATGTGGGATTCGATCGAGCCGCTGCTCACATGAACCCTCCGCGCTACGCACGCGCTTTCAGCGCGCCTGCCGTCGGCGGACCGACATAGGCGAACGCGGTCCTCCCGGATTCGAGACGAACCTCGACGCGCTGATAGTCCTCAACTTCATATCCGTCGGTTTTTGCAAGCTCCTCCTCGGTCAGCAGGAATAGCTGGCCGGCGATCCGGTCGGCGGCATCGCCGGTGGCGCGCGCGATCTTGTGCACCGCCTTGCCGCTCGTCCGGATGACCGCGGGATCGTCGATCTTCAGCGGGATCAGCCGATACCCGCGCAGCGCATCCGTGCTTCCCTCCAACTGCCGGCCATAGGTAGCGAGCTGCACCTCGCGCTGCTGCAAGGTGCCGTAAGAGAAGAGCGGGACGGTCGCCGGCATCAGGCCTCGCCGCGACCGACCGCCGCCCAGGCCAGCGCCAGATGCTCGGCGCGAAACTTCGGGCGCCGTTCGAAATAATCGGGCGCGAATTCGTAGAAGAGGACGTAATGCTTCATCGGTCAGCCTCCATGGTGCACGTCTATCGCCCTGGCCTGCAATTCAAGCCGAAATTTTTCACTTGATTCCGTACCACGGTACGGAGGCTAAAGACTTTTCGTCCGCCCAAGGACAGAAGGAGACCTTCGATGATTTCCGTGACCTATCTCACCGAAAAGCAAGCCCGGGCCGCGAAGCTTGCCATTCGCGGCGGCTGCACCTGCAAGCCCTGCACCTGCAGGAACTGCGCGTGCTGATCTAAGTGTCAGAGGTGGGCGCGGGATCCACTCCCGCGCCGGCTTCGCGCAGCGGCCCACCTGGGCAATAACCCGCATGGCCGGGATCGGCCAAAACTCGCTATTCATGGCGCCATAGTCTTGGACCCGACGTAAGGGGGCGTGCCATGATCCGATATCTGACGCTCACGGCGATGATGATCGCGGTGCCTGCGATCGAGCCGCCGGAAGACAGCCTGTCGCGCTGGAAGGCGAACATCGCCCGGCACCAGCAAGTGGTGATGTATGGCGTGCCCGCACCCTATGACGCGATTCGCGATCCCACCCCGGACAATGACGAAAAGCTGCGGCGCGGGACTGCCATCTTCGACCGGCAATGCTCGTCTTGCCATGGCTGGAGCGGGCGGGGCACCGGGCCGGAAGGCTTCTTCCTCGTGCCCGCGCCCGCCGACCTCGCCTGGCTGGCGCAGACGCCCAAGGACAAGGCCGAGCCCTATATCTACTGGAGCATCGCGGAGGGCGGCGCGGCGTTCGATTCCGAAATGCCGGCGTACAAGCACAGCCTGTCACCGGAGGATATCTGGTCGGTGACGGCCTATTTGCGGGCCGGGATGCCCTATGCGAATCCGTAGCCGTCGAGAGACGGCGAAGGTCGGCCGAAGGGTGGCCGTAGGCCAACCCGATCGACGTCACGAAGTGAGGGTAAGCCATGCGTCAGCGTGGCGAGAGCGAGCCACCCGTGATGGCCCCTTCAGGAGCAGCGTCGAGGAGACAATGCGAGGCGTGCTGCTTGCGCCCAGCGGGCGACAGGACCGACGTCACGAATTTGCTTCGTGACGGAATCACTCCGCGCTGGGATCGCCGCCGGCGACCGGGTATGACGGGCCCCAAGTGGCGCATCCGCGCCGCCGCAGGAGAGCAGCCATGGCCAAGGGCCAAATGAGAAAGAGCAAGGAAGCGCGCAAGCCGAAGAAGGAAAAGCCCAAGACCATCGCCGCCAATCCGTCGATGAAGAGCGGGCCGAGGGGCCTCGAGAACCTCAAGAACGACTAGAGGGCTACCGAGCAGAAGCGAGCGATTGCGCAGCAATCACGAGCTTGTGCCGAAAAGTGCGCGAAATGACCGAAACGCACTGTCACCCCGGACAGTGCTGGTTTTGATCATGGCCAGCGGCCCGCGAAGCGGCGCCGACTGGCGGCGCGGCTGCACTCCGCGCCTGACTTCTCCCCCCCTTGACTGTATCATTCATATAATACAGCATGGCGCATGAGGGAGAATGCCCATGCGCGCTGTCCACAGCCTAACCGCGCTGGCCCTAACCGCGCTCGCCATGCCCGCCGCGGCTGAAACGCCGGCCACGCCGGTGGCCAGGGTTGAGGCCAGTTTGGTCGCGCATCCGGGCGAATCGATCGTGGTTCGAGTGCCGGAATCCGCCCGCTATGTCGGGTCGGAGCGGTTCGAGCTTTATGGCGTCGCCGATGCCGAGGTGCATGTGTTCGTCGAGGCCGATGGCGAGGGGCAAATGCGCCGGCTGTGGTGGGTCCAGTTCGAGGGCTATCTGCCCAGCATGCCGCAACACCATTACGACTATAGCGACAACCGGCGCGGCGAATTGGGCGGCGTCACCACCTGGATGCGCGCCGGCCCGACCAGCACCAGCAGCCCGATGCGGGCGGGATCGGACCGGGAGCATGTCTTCGGCATCCTCAAGCGCGCCGGCATCGCGATTCCCGCCGAGGTGATGAACGTCCGCATGGTGAAGCTGCTCGACGACCCGGCGGGAACGGGCAAGGGCGCCAGGCGCGAGCTGATGGTGATATACAGCGAGGATTTGGCCTCGACCGGCAAGACGCTGGCCGATCTGACGACCGACGGGAAGCCGAACGAGGCCTGGGCGGCGATCGAGCCGGGGCTGGTGGAGCGGGCGAAGGCGTCCGTGTCGATCGAGCGCAAGCTGGCTGCTCCAATTCCATAAGGCTGTCCGCGCGCATCGCCGTTTCATCCTTCGCCCATCCTGCGGTATGAAGCGCGACCGCAGGGGGCCCCATGATATTGCGACGCCTGGGCGAACGATTGAGGCAACAGGACTGGCTGGTCGTCACCATCGAGCTGGTGCTGGTCATTGCCGGCGTATTTCTCGGTATCCAGGTCGCCAACTGGAACGAGCAGCGGAAAGATCGCGCGACCGAGGCCGCCTATCTCGAGCGTATTGCCCAGGATGCCCGCCGCGATGTCGCCCAGCTGGACGAGATCATCCGGGTTGCGGAAATTCGGAAGGCTTTGCTCAATCACATTCTTCCCGAAGCGTCGGGACAGCCCTTGCCGGAGGGGTTCGAGACCGCTCGGGGGCGGCTCGCGATCGAGCAAGTGCCGCCTTATGATCCGCGCAGCCGGCTGTCGCCCGGCATGTCGCTGTTTATCCTGACGCCTCTCGACGATAACCGCTCCGCCTATGAAACGATGATCAACACCGGCGCCATCGCCGGCATGACCGACATGGCCGCGCTGCGCCAAATCCAGGACTATTACGGGGCGGTCGACCGGGTGCAGCATTTCGAACTCAACCTGGAGCAGAACCGCGACAAGTTCGTCGATGCCGAGCTCAGGGCCGGAATTTCCCCGGTGAAGACAATGAGCGTCGAGCAGCTGGCGGCCGCCTTCGCGGCCAACCCCGAACTGCTGGCGACGGCGCAGAACTACTGGCTCTACACCAACCGTCACCTGATGCTCACGCGTGAGCTCCAGGCACAGGCTCGGCAGCTAGCGGAGTCACTCGAAAAGGCGAAGTGATGCGAGCTGCCGGCCCGCTCCGTCAGCCGCTTCCATTCCTCGACCTTGCGGGGAAGGAATCTGACCCGGGCGATGCCTTTGATTTCGTTTATTGACGCTTCCTCTTGGAGCCATGCCAACTCAAAAGGCGCGGCCCATCCTGCGGAGAGGAAATGCAGCGACACACACTTCCCCCCAACTGTCCCGAGCAACAGTGGGATTATTCATTTTCGCCTATACGTCTAGTAAATTGCTACAAGTCACTCCGCGGCAGGCAGGTAAATCTCCCCACCCTCGTCGTGAAAGCGCTTGGGCATCTCGGCCATGCCGGCTTCGGCCTCGGCTTCATTGAGCAAACTCGCGGGTTCGGATATCGCCGCCTGCCTCGCGGCGAATTCCCTGACCTCCTGCGTGATCTTCATCGAGCAGAATTTGGGCCCGCACATCGAACAGAAATGGGCCGTCTTCGCGCCCTCCGCCGGCAGGGTCTGGTCGTGATATTCCTCGGCCGTGTCAGGATCCAGCGACAGGTTGAACTGGTCGCGCCAGCGGAACTCGAACCGCGCCTTGGATAGCGCATCGTCCCTCACCTTCGCCGCGGGATGGCCCTTGGCGAGGTCGGCGGCGTGGGCGGCGAGCTTGTAAGTCACCACCCCGACCTTCACATCGTCGCGGTCGGGCAGGCCGAGGTGCTCCTTGGGCGTGACGTAGCAGAGCATCGCCGTCCCGAACCAGCCGATCATCGCCGCGCCGATGCCGCTGGTGATATGGTCATAGCCCGGCGCGATGTCGGTGGTCAGCGGCCCCAGCGTATAGAAGGGCGCCTCGCCGCACACCTCCAGCTGCTTCTCCATATTCTCCTTGATCTTGTGCATCGGCACATGGCCGGGGCCCTCGATCATCACCTGCACATCTTGGCGCCAAGCGCGCTTGGTCAGCTCGCCCAGCGTGTAAAGCTCGGCGAACTGCGCCTCGTCATTGGCATCGGCGATGCTGCCGGGCCGCAGGCCATCGCCCAGCGAATAGGCGATGTCATAGGCCTTCATGATCTCGCTGATCTCGTCGAACCGCTCGTAGAGGAAGCTCTCCCTGTGATGGGCCAGGCACCATTTGGCCATGATCGATCCGCCGCGGCTGACGATCCCGGTGACGCGGTTGGCGGTCAGCGGGACATAAGGGAGCCGCACCCCGGCGTGGATGGTGAAATAGTCGACGCCCTGCTCGGCCTGTTCGATGAGGGTGTCGCGGAAGATTTCCCATGTGAGGTCCTCGGCGATGCCGCCGACCTTCTCCAGCGCCTGGTAGATCGGCACCGTGCCGATCGGAACGGGCGAGTTGCGGATGATCCATTCGCGCGTGTCGTGGATGTTGCGCCCGGTGGAAAGGTCCATGACCGTGTCCGCGCCCCAGCGGATCGCCCACACCATCTTCTCGACTTCCTGGGCGACGTCGGACGCGACCGCGCTGTTGCCGATATTGGCGTTGATCTTGGTAAGGAAGTTGCGGCCGATCGCCATCGGCTCGGATTCGGGGTGGTTGATGTTCGACGGGATGATGGCGCGGCCGCGCGCCACCTCGTCGCGGACGAATTCGGGGGTGACGTAATCGGGGATCGAAGCGCCGAAACTCTCGCCGTCGCGCTTGAACTCACGAGCCATCTCGCGGCCAAGATTCTCGCGGATCGCGACATATTCCATCTCGGGCGTGACGATGCCGGCCCGCGCATAATGCATCTGCGTCACGTTCTGATTCGCGCGCGCGCGCAGCACGCGCCTGCGCACGTTGGGGAAGGGCTGGACCCCGCCCGACCGATCCGGGCCGCTCATGCCATTGTCTTCGGGGCGAACCTCACGCTGGGCGACTTCCTCGACATCGCCGCGCGCGCGAATCCAGTCGCGGCGAAGCTCACTGAGACCGGCCATGATATCGATCCGGGCGGCGGGATCGGTGTAGGGCCCGCTGGTGTCATAGAGGGTGACCGGCGGCTCGCCCGACGAAGGCTCAAGCTCGACCTGCCGCATGGCGACGCGCACGCCATTTTTCTCAACGAATATCTTGCGGCTGCCGCGGATCGGGCCCGTTGTAACCTTGAGCTCTGTACGTGCAGGGATGTCAGCCATGTCGAAACTTCTCTCTAGATCAAGGCAGGGAGGCCGACCCGGCCGAAGAAGCCGAGCAGGATGAGGACGACGCCAAACAGCATCGCGAAGAGGGAAACTCCGCGCTGCCGCTCGACAAATGGCCTCGAGAAGGCAAGCACGGGCTTCGGCAGCACCATGATCAGCAGCCCTTCGGCGACTGCGATCCAGCCGATCGCCGAAACGATGATCGCGGGCAGATCGGTCCAATGGTGGTGGACCATGACCAGGATCCCGCCGATGATGTAGACGATGAAGCCGGTCATGAAGGCGAGCGAGGGCGAGCGGCCGAACTCGTCGATCATCGCCTGGAAATTGATGCGGCCGGTGAAGCCGGCGAGGCCGGCCGCCAATTCATAGCCGCCGATCAGGATCAGCAGGTAGAGCGTCAGCGGCACCGCAGTCGTCATCATGCTCCTCCTCCAACTTCGGGAGGAGCGGATAGCTCGCCAGTTGCTGGCCCGGCGGCGCGATCCACTCCCTCCGCCGGTCTAAACCGGATCAGGTTCAACGGGTCGGGCGCCGGAAGGCCCCACGAAAATATGATGCTCGTGGAAACCCTGCTGCGTCCCTCTCAGCCAATATGCCGCTGGCTCCCCGGGGATGGCTGTCCAATAGGCGAGGCCGCGCCGAATTTCCAGCGCAGCCCGCCAATCTTCGGACGGCTCCTTGACTTGGCCGGCGCGGTTTAGCGGCGCCGGCGCCCGCGCTGCTGCTCTTCGGTGCTGAGGATATTGTCCTTGTTGGTGTCGAGCTGGACGAATTGGGCAATGGCCGGGGCACGATTCTCGGACATGCTGACCTTGCCGTCCTTGTTGGTATCGAGCCGGGTGATGCGTGGAGTCGCATCCGCCTTGCGGGGCGGTTCGGCCGTCACGACCGAAGTGAACTCCGCCAATGACAGGGAACCGTTCTTGTCCTTGTCCATCTGGCGGAAGGCGGCTTCGCGCTGATTCAACTGCTGCGTCCTGCGCGCGGCGATTGCCTTGGTCTCGGCCGCCTCGATCTCGGCGCGGTCGGCAAATCCGTCCTTGTTGGTATCGATCTCGGAGAATCCGCTGTCGATGCGCGACATATATACGGAGCGGCTGACCGGCTGCGGTCCCGTTGAAGGGGTTGCGGCGGCCTGCGACAGCGCCGGACCGGCAGCCGATGCGAGGATCAGGGTCAACAACAGGTGGTTGGTCACTCTTACTCTCCCTACAGACAGGATTGACTATTTGTTGGCGCGCGCCGCGCTCTGCTCCTGTGCACTGATCGTGCCGTCCTTGTTGGTATCAAGCCGGTCGAAATTGGCGAGCGGCGTCGCCCGATATTCCTCCAGGCTGACCTTGCCGTCCTTGTTGCGGTCGATCTGGCCCAGCAGCTCCGAAGCCGGTGCCGTCTTGGGGTCTGGGGCGGCCGCCTTGAACTCGGCCAAGCTAAGCTGCCCGTCCTTGTTGCCGTCCATGCGTGCGAATTCCGCCTCGAGCCGCTGGGCGATGGTGGCCTTGGCCTGGGCAACGGACCTCGCCTGGGCGGCCTCGATCTCGGCCGCATTCAGCGACTTGTCGCCATTGGTGTCGATGGCCTTGAAGTTGGCGTCGAGCTGCGCCGAGACCTGGGCTCGTGTCGGTGGCTGCTGCGCGGCAGTGCCGCCTGCCGGCGCGCCCGACTGTGCCCTCGCGGGCACGGTTAACGCGAAAAGTGCGACAAGGGCCAATGCGGCGCGGCCCGAATGAGCGAGTGGACGATACAACAGGTTGGCCTCCCAAAACTAAGGTGAGTGGTCTCTGGATAGAACAGGCTGGCACATGCGTCGATGCTTTTGATTTTCGCAGATTTGTCGTCTTGCCGACATTGTGCTGAAACATTCGTCGTCCGGAAACAGCCAAGCGACTGATAGCAAAGTAGTTTAATGATTCCTGCAAGTTTCGTTTGACGTTTCGATGCTCTGAGAGCTATCAAATACATGTTGGCAAGCACCTCCTGCTCGGTGGGGTTGCTGCGGCTCGTGATTCAGCAATCGCGCGGGCGGTTGTGGATTTGCGTGCCCCGGTACCCCTGGGGGTGTTCGCCGTGTTGCCCTTTGTGGCGGCTAAACAGGGGAAATACCGATGACGAGCCTCTCCCGGCGGATTGCCTTTCTCACCGGCGCATCAGTTTCAGCTCTTGGCGTTGCCTTCCCGGCTGCTGCCGCGACAGTACCGGGCGTCCTCGACGTCCAGGTCGGGCCCAATGTGACCGACACCCTGGCCATCAGCAATCTTGGCGATCCGCCCGCCACCTATGGCGTGGACGATTTCCAATTGGTCAGTGCGACCGCGGTCGTCAACAGTCCCGCCAGCGGCGAATTTGAACAGGCCTATCTCGCAACCGGCGTTGCCCCGGCGTCCGGTTATGTCGACATGGAGGCCGTCAACCTAGCCCCCGTGACAATCCGTGCTGTTGCCGGTGCATGGACGTCGGCATTCGCTTCGGTCGCCACCGGCGTTGCTCAGGAGGGCTCCGGCGCCGCGGATGTCGAGGTCGACTTCGTCAATTCCAGTTCCCTGGATGTATTTGCCCTCGCAACGGCGACCAGCGCACTTGGTGTCACCGGCTTTGCCACTGCGGTTGTTGGCGCCGGCATCGTGCAACAGGGGTTCGCGGGAAGCTCAGCGGATGTTTCACTGATCAACGGTGCTATCGCCTCGCTCGATATCGGCGCGACTGCGAACGTCCAAGCATTTGGAGCGGACGGAATCGCCGTTGCGGCTGTCGGTGCGGGCATTGTCCAGACGGCGCTGGCGGGTACGGCCGCCTCGGTGGATATCAACAATGACGGCACGATCGAGATCGATGCCGCCGCATCGGCCGACGCCACCGGCACGGGCACCGCAGTGGCCGTCGCGGTGGTCAGCGCCGGCGCCAACCAGTTTGCGCTCGGCTCGGCCGCAAATGCCGCGATCGCCAACAGCGGTTCGTTCAGCGTCAACGCGGATGCCCAGGCGTTCGCGGATACTGGCGTCGCCGTTGCCAGCGCAATTGTCGGTGCTGGGGTCAATCAGTTCGCACTTGGCACATCTGCCGGCGTCGGGCTGGCGAACGTCGGAACCATGTCGATCGGCGCCAATGCCAACGCCATCGCAGCAACTGGCACCGCGGTCGCGAACGCCCTGGTGGCGGATGGGATCAACCAGTTCGCCATTGGCACGGTTGCATCCGCCGCGCTGACCAATGACGGCACGATTGACGTCGTCGCCGACGCCAATGCGGGCGGATGGACCGCCGCATCCGCCAATGCGACGGTGATTCAGGCCATCGCCCAAGGGGCGACAGGTCTGTCGGCATCGCTGAACCTGGTTAATAACGGCACGGTAAATGTCACTGCCAGTGCGGGAGCGCCGGGAACGGCCACCGCCGCGGCTGCCAATGCCCAGCTCGGCTCGACTGCTGGGACCCAAGGGATAATTCACCAGGCCGCCGCTGGCTCCACCGTCGATATTTCCCTGACCAATGCCGGAACGATCGACCTTAACGCGGTCGCCACCGCTTCCGGGTTCATCAGTGCCGCGGCCAATGCTGCGCTGCAGTTCGGCGTGTTTCAGAACGGCATTGGCCCGGATGTGACGCTGGACCTGTCCAATAGCGGTTCGATCGATGCGGAA
>DASTOV010000175.1:0-7802 GCA_035720125.1 Sphingomicrobium sp.
AGCAGAATATGGCCTTTAACATGACAGCCCCCTGTCTAGCGGGAGCCTATTGGCCGCCCGGAAGGCATAATGTTTAACCTCAATCAGCAGATTTCAAAACGGCTGCGAAAATATTTCGCATTTGCCGGTCGGCCTAGTCGCCCTTGCCGGGCTCCGGCGAGAAATATTTGTCATACTTGCCTTCCTCGCCCTTGTGCTCGTCGGCATCGGCCGGGGTCTGGTCGTTCTTGCGGGTGACGTTGGGCCATTGCGCAGAAAAAGTGGTGTTGAGCTCCAGCCACTTCTCAAGTCCGCCCTCGGTGTCGGGCAGGATCGCCTCGGCCGGGCATTCGGGCTCGCACACGCCGCAGTCGATGCACTCGTTGGGATTGATGGCGAGCATATTCTCGCCCTCGTAGAAGCAGTCGACCGGACAGACCTCGACGCAGTCCATATACTTGCAGCGGATGCAGGCGTCGGTGACGACATAGGTCATGGCAACAAAGCTCCCTCTTCGCCCCCGTCGCTAGGTCCGCGCGCACCCCCAGTCAATCGGCTGCGCCTTGCTGCGAGACGTTCGCAGAATCACTGGTTTCGCCGATCTCCTCATAGCAGGTCCGGGCCTCGCTGGCAGGTCCTCGGCGACCGGGCAGGGCGAGGATGCGCAGCACTCGCACCCGGCCGTGCAGCGGCAGGGCGATGACCGAGCCGATGTGCACCGCTTCCGACGGCTTGGCGACCCGCTTGCCGTCGAGGCGGACATTGCCCGCCTCGATCAGCGCCTGGGCCAGGGTGCGGCTCTTCACCAGGCGGATGCAGAACAGATAACGGTCGAGACGCACCTCTTTAGCGCTTAAGGCCGGCCAGCACCGCAAAGGCGTTCTCGGGACGGGGTGCCTGCGGCGTGCGCCGGCGCGGACGGCGGTGCCCGCGCCAGGCCCAGGCCTCGCCCGCCGGTACGAAGCCGACCTCGGCCATCAGGTGCCGCACGGTCGGTTCGTCGAGGCCGAGGCTGGTCGCCAGCGCCCGGTCGACCGGATCCTCGCCGCCATGCTGGCGGACATGGTGGGCGTGGGTGGCCATGCGGTCGGCAAGGTCGATCCTGAGCCAGTCCGTGCCCAGGCGGCGGAAGGCCAACGCCGCGCCGCGCGGATCCGCGCTGCCGTCGAGCGTGGCGGCCGATGGCTGCGGCAAGCGGGGCATCAGCTGGCCCGAGCGGACGCTCAGCAGCGCCGCGCGCCATTGCTGGGCCGCGGGCTTCAGCAATGACTGGATATAGACGTCCAGCGCGCCCAGCCGGACCCGCAGGCGGTACAGGGCGTGCCGGTCATCCTTGTTCAATGCGGCCAGCTGGGCCGCGATCGTCCGACGCGGCAGGTGCCCGCCGGCGTCGACCAGCATCGCCGCCAGCGCGCGCACTCCCGGCGTCGACTTTGGATCGGCCGCCGCGTTGGACAGCGCTCTCAAGGCCGGCACATTCCGTGAAATCTGCGATTCGACCCATTTCTCCAGCCGGCCGCGGAGCCTGGCCCTCCGTTCGGCCGACAGCCGGTCGAGCGCACGGGCCGTCCGCACCGCCGGCTCCAGCAGTGACCGGCCGGGCGCCAGCCGCGCAAGGACGTGGCCGTCCCATCCGACGGCTAGCCCTCCATCCTCCTCGACCAGCCGGAAATCGGCGTCGGGCGCCACGCACAGGCTAGCCGCGCGCCGGTCCAGCTCATCGCCCAGGCGCCGCTCGGCGGCGGCCAGCAACAGGCGCTTGTCGGCAAGGCGGGCCGTCGGGTCGACCCGGAACTCAAAGCCGGCCAGGTGCCCGATCGGCTCGGGCCCGACGCTGACCTCGCCATCGGCCGCAACCGTCACCGGCAATGCGTCGGCGCCGCGCGCCCCGATGTCGCGGACCAGCACCGCGGTGCGGCGGTCGACGAAACGCTGGGTCAACCGCTCGTGCAACGCATCGCTGAGACGCGCCTCGACCGCGCGTGTTCGCTCGGCCCATTTCGTCGGGTCGGCCAGCCAGTCGGCGCGCTGCGCGATATAGGCCCAGCTGCGGACGCCGGCGAGCCGGTCGGCCAGTGCCTCGATGTCGCCCGCGACATTGTCGAGCCGGGCTACTTCGGCGGCGAACCATTCGTGCGGAATATGCCCGCCCTCGCCGATATAGCTGAACAGCCGGCGGACCATGCGCGCATGATGCATCGGCCCGACCTTGCGAAAATCCGGCAGGCCGCACACGGCCCATAGCTTGCGGACCCTGGCGCCCCTGGTCGCGGCAATCGCCGGGTCCTCGGCCAGCAGCTTCAGCACCGCGAGGTCGATCGCCAGCGGCGCGGGCTTCAACAGCGGATCGTCGCTTTTCGCTTCCAGGCTGGCGATGAGATCGGCCACGCCGGCAAAATCAAGCTCCGCGCTGCGCCAGTAGAGATGGTCGAGCGGGCGGAAGCGGTGCTCCTCGATCGAATTGACTTCCTCCTCGCTAAGCTCGGGCGCGGACTCGCCGCCAAGGCCCAGCGTGCCGAAGCTGCCGTCGCGCTGGTGCCGCCCGGCGCGGCCCGCGATCTGCGCCATTTCGGCGATGGTCAGGCGCCGGTCGCGGCGGCCGTCGAACTTCTCCAGGCCGGCGAAGGCGACATGGGTCACGTCCATGTTAAGGCCCATGCCGATCGCGTCGGTGGCGACCAGATAATCGACCTCGCCGCGCTGGAACATGGCGACCTGGGCATTGCGGGTGGCGGGCGACAAGGCGCCCATGACGACTGCGGCGCCGCCCTTGAAGCGGCGCAGCATCTCGGCCAGCGCATAGACCTGCTCGGCGGAAAAGGCGACGACCGCGCTGCGCGGTGGAAGGCGCGACAGCTTGGTGGAGCCGGCATAGCGCAGGGTCGAAAAGCGCGGCCGGCTGACGATCTCGGCTTCGGGCAATAGCTCTCGAATCAGCGGCCTTAAGGTGTCGGAACCGAGGATCAGCGTTTCCTCGCGCCCGCGCGCCCGCAGCATCCGGTCGGTAAACACATGGCCGCGTTCCGGATCGATGCCAAGCTGCGCCTCGTCGATCGCGGCGAAGGCAAAGCTGCGGCCGGATTCGGGGTCGTCTCCGCGCTCGCCCTGCACCGGCATGCTCTCGGCGGTGCACAGGAAATAACGGGCGCCCTGGGGCACGATCCGCTCCTCGCCGGTGATCAGCGCGACCTGGTTTTCGCCCTTCATGGCGACGACGCGGTCATAGACCTCGCGGGCCAGCAGGCGCAGTGGGAAGCCGATGACGCCGGACGAATGGCCGCACATCCGCTCGATCGCCAAGTAGGTCTTGCCGGTATTGGTCGGGCCAAGAATGGCCCGGACAAGGCCGTCGTGCGCGGCGGACATGATGTGAATCTTGGCACAGTTGGCGCCAAGCGCAAGGCGCTTTCATTTGAAAGATTGGCGTTTGTTTATCCGACTTTAACCTCTTTTAACCATGACGGAGGCGGATCAACCGGCCGGGGGCGGATTTGCTGCACATGCGCGAACAGTGGCGGACCGGGGCGGCCTTCGCTGTCGCGCCGCCGCCTGGCGCAGGTTTTGGCCGCCGCAAGAAAAGCTGGCGCGATGTCGACCTCATCGTCGACCTTGCCGACGAGCCGATGTCGCTTCGCTGGTGGCGCGGCGTGGCTACCCTGTCGGCCCTGTTCGCGCTCGTCGCCATCATCGCCCCCGCGCCCTTTGAGCCGGTGCTTGCCGCGCCCGCCGAAAGGGTCGGGTCGGCACAGGCGGAACAGCTTCGTGCCATCGCCATCTCGCCGCCGGGTTCGGGCGCGAGGACCGGCGGCCGCATGGCGCCCAATGCGCTGGCCCAGCCGCTAAGCGAAGCGCCCGACCGGCCATATGTCGAGTTCTTCGCAAAGCTCGGGCGGGGCGACAGCATCGCCCAGATGCTCGGCCGCTCCGGCGTCTCCTATCCCGAAGCCGACGAGGCGGCACGACTGATCGGGTCGGCCGTCCCCGGCGGCATTGCTCCCGGCACCAGCTTCTCGGTCAGGCTTGGCCGTCGCGCGCCCAGCGGGGTTCGGCCGATCGAGCGGATTGCCCTCAAGGCCGGCCTCGACACGAACGTCACGCTGACCGCCGCGAGAGACGGGTTCCAGGTCGCGGTGTCGAAGATTGCGATCGACAATCGCCCCCTTCGGATTCGCGGCCGCGTCGGCGATGGCCTGTATTGGGCACTTCGCGCGTCGGGCGTTTCGCCGCAGGCGGCGGGCGAATATTTGCGGGCCATCGGCGCACAGCTGGACGTCGGCGGAGAGATCGGCCCGGACGACAGGTTCGACCTGATCGTCGCCAACCGCCGCGCGGCGACCGGTGAAAGCCAGGAAGGGCCCTTGCTCTACGCCGCGATCGACCGGGTTGCCGCGCCCGATGTTCGGCTGATGAA
This sequence comes from Sphingomicrobium sp., assembly GCA_035720125.1. Lineage (GTDB taxonomy): Bacteria > Pseudomonadota > Alphaproteobacteria > Sphingomonadales > Sphingomonadaceae > Sphingomicrobium. The sequence continues at coordinate 4,391 of DASTOV010000175.1, forward strand.
ATGGACGGTCGGCGGGCGGACCGACTGGATCGACGCCAATGGCGCGGGGCATCAGGTTTCGGCCTTTGCCTGGCCCGTCGCCGGACGGGTCACCTCGGGCTTCGGAGTGCGAGTCCATCCGATCCTCCGCTTCGCCCGTTTCCATCGCGGGGTCGATTTCGGCGCCGGCTATGGCACGCCGATCGTCGCCGCGTCCGACGGGCAGGTCACCACGGCGGGCTGGGCCGGCGGCTATGGCCGGCAGGTCCGCATCGCCCACGACGGCGGCATCGTCACCACCTATAGCCATATGAGCCGCGCGGTGGTCGACGCGGGCAGCTTCGTCCGCCAGGGCCAGCTGATCGGCTACGTCGGCTCGTCGGGCCTGTCGACCGGCCCGCACCTGCATTACGAGGTCTACCGCAATGGCCAGGCGGTCAACCCGCTGGCGGTCAAGTTTGCCAGCCGCGCGCTGCTCGACGGGCCGGAGCTTGATCGGTTCAAGGCCCGGCTGGCGGCACTCATGCAGGTCGGGACGAAGGCGCAGCCGACGGGTTGATTGGGAAGATCGGAAGCCTCCGCTTTCGACCCATATCGGCCACTAGCCGAAACCAGAAAATCCTGTCCTACAGCCACCCCGATGTGCGACTGAGGGGCTGCTCTTTCTCATCGTCGGAACTGAAATCGCCTAACGTCACACCGGAGGCATGAAAAGGCGCCTCACCTTGAGACTTTAGTGACGTTATCGCTGGAACCGTCCTTTGGCTGGCCCGGCGGCGAGCAACATGCTCGCCCGTTCGCCGGATGCGCTACCAGTGATGTCTACTTGCCATGCCCTCGCCAGCGCTTGACGGTGCGCTGGATGATGCCTGCCTCGTCGCCGGTTTCGCGCCACGAATTGGCGAAGCTCGGGTCGGACGATGCCGGGCGCTTCTCGGGCTCCAGGTCGTCGAACCGAACGCGGATCGGAATCGCGACGCCTTCGCCGCAGACGATGCATTCGCGGTTGCGAAGCGCCGGGATCGCATCGAGGAAGCCGCGTGCGCCTTCCGGCATCGCTGCGCGGACGCAGGCCTGGTCGCGATCGTTGTTGAGGCGCATCGAAATGATCGTGCCGCACTGCGACAGCACGCCTTCGGCCAGGTCGGACGGGCGCTGGGTGATGAGACCCAGCGACACGCCATATTTGCGGCCCTCCTTGGCGATGCGCTCCAGGATCTTGCGAACCGCCTGGCCGCCCGAATTCTCGTCCTTGGGGACGTAGCGATGGGCTTCCTCGCACACCAGCAGCAGCGGGCGCTGCGCCTCGGTGCGGCTCCAGATCGCATAGTCGAACACCATGCGCGCCAGCACCGACACCACCACCGACGTGACCTCGGACGGCACGCCCGACACGTCGACGATCGAGATCGGCCGGCCATGGCTCGGCAGGCGGAACAGCTTGGCGATGAAGCTGCCCATCGTGTCGGACACCAGCATGCCGGAGAACATGAAGTTGTAGCGCGGGTCGGCGCGCAGCTCGTCGAGCTTGTTCTTCAGCCGCTGATAGGGCGTCGTATCGCCGGCGCGGTCGAGCTTGCCCATCTCCCCGACGATGATCTGGTTGAGGTCGGTCAGAAGGTAGGGAATCGGCGAATCCACGGTAACCTTGCCGAACTGTTCGCTCGACTTCGACTTGGTGCGCGCGGCAAGCAGGCACTTGGCGAGAATGTCGGCGTCGCGCTGCCGCTCGGCGCCATCGGTGGTGAGCAGCACCTCGCAATTCTCTTCGAAATTCAACAGCCAGTAGGGCAGCTGGAGGTTGTCGACGTTGAACAGCTCTCCGCAGCTCTTGAACGCGGCCGAATATTCGCCGTGCGGGTCGATCATGACGATATGACCCTCGGGGCTCAGCTGTGAAATGCGGTGCAGGATCAGCGCGACCGAGGTCGACTTGCCGGTACCGGTCGATCCCAGGATGGCGAAATGCTTCGACAGCATCGGGTCGACGTAGAGCGTGCCGCGAATGTCATCGGTCGGATAGACGGTGCCGATTTCGACGTGCGGGCTGTCGTCGGCGGCGAAGATGGCGCGCATGTCGTCGGTTGTCACCGGCAGGATGGCCGAACCGGGGATTGGATAGCGCGTCACGCCGCGACGGAAGCCGGTAAGGCCGCCGTCGCTCCGCTGGCTGCCCTCGCCGAGGAAATCGACATTGGCGATGACCGTTCCAGGCTCGTCGCCCGCGCGAAGCGTCCGGACGTTGGCAACCAGCCAGCTGTTGGCGACCTTCATCTTCACCTGGCTGCCGACCTGGCCCGACATGGCGATCGAGGCATCGCCGTGCCCCTGAAGCTCGATCAGTCTTTCCGAAGCCATGACGACGCGCGATCCGGAGCCGGCGATCTCCAGCACCTGGCCGATCGGTGGGACCCCGGACGACGAAGCTTTTGACGCCTCATGATCCGCATAGCTGCTCAACTCGTCGAGGAACTGCTTCAGGTTCGGTTGATCGTTCATGGACGTACGCCACCCTCGTGAATCATTAAGGTTGCGCCAGAATTAGCTGATACGGGTTAAAATTGGCTTTAGACTGCTGAAGACGGTGCCTAGCGCCGATAGCGGAAGACGACCGCCGCGGCCCATCCCAGCGCAAGCGACAACAGCACAGCGGCCAGTCCATAAAGGAAGCCGTGGCGACGCGCGGCGCGTTCCACCCAGCGCTCGAAGCCCGATTTGCCGATTTCGATCTCGCGGGTTGCTGCCGCGATCACCTTGCCGTTGTCGACCAGGAAGGTTTCGGCGGTGTAGGTTCCCACCGGTACCTGGCTGGGAATGGAAATTCGAGCCCGGTACAGCACGCCGTCGCTGATCTCCACGCCATGAGGATGCTCGGCGAACAGCCCTTGCCGCTTGCGCAGATCCAGGAGGCCGGCTTCGAAGCGCCGGTCCTTTTCGGGCAGTGCGCCGCCGCCCGGCGACAACTGGAGGTCCTGCAGGCCCAGTTCATAGATTGCCGCGGTTCGCTCGTTGACCAGCTGCCGGACAGGCGCGGAGGAGGCGACGGCGTAGAAGCCGGGCGCCGAACGAAAGCGATTGGAGTCGGCATTCATCCAGATGCCCGCGATCTTCTGCTTTTCGCGAACCAGGATCGGCTCGACCGGCCCCTTCAGGACCACGATCACGTCGGCGGGGTCCTTGGGAACGCGCCCGCCCGGATAAAGGATGGCGCCGAACAGCAACAGCTGGGCTCCGGTGAAACTGTAGCGGATCTCGATCGAGCGTGCGCTGATGTCGGGCACCAGCTTCGGCTCGGCCTGGGCCAGGATGAGCGGCGCGAGGCCGGCCAGGAGCAGCGCCCTCTTCACAGATACTCGATCGTGAAAATTTCGTCGGGTCGCCAGGTAAGGCCCAGCAGCATGCGGAGCGCCACCATTAGGATGATGACGGCCAG
>DASTOV010000176.1:0-23720 GCA_035720125.1 Sphingomicrobium sp.
GTGCGGTCGAGCTTGCCATTCGGCCCGACCGGAAGCCGTTCCTTCCAGACGATCCGCTGTGGCTGCATGTGGACGGGCAGCTCGCGCCGAAAATAGGCCAGCAATTTCTCGTGCGCCTCGTCCCCCTTCGCGACGGCCACCAGCACGATCGCCTGTCCCAGCCTCTCATCGGGAACGCCAAAGGCCGCCGCATCGCTGATCGCGCCACTGGCCAGCGCCGCCTCTTCGATTTCGGTCGGACTGATGCGATTGCCTGAAACCTTGATCATGGCATCGTCGCGGCCGCGGAAGCGGAGGAGGCCGTCCTCCCCCTTCACCACCGTATCGCCCGACCAGACCGCCGTTCCGCCCGATTTGCTGAAGGCCGGTGCTGGCTTGAACCGCGTGGCGGTTCGTGCCGCATCCTGCCAATAGCCCTGCGCGACCAGCGGACCGGCATGGACTAGCTCGCCCTCTTCGCCCGGCGCTGCCTCTCCGCCGTCGGGGCGGACGACCATCAGTTCGGCGAAGGGGATGGCGCTGCCTACACTGTCCGGATGTTCGTCGACCAGCGCAGGATCAAGGCTCGAGGAGCGGAAGGCTTCGGTAAGGCCGTACATCAGGTGCAGCTTCGCCTGGGGGCATAAGGTGCGCAAGCGGCGGACGAGCGGTTCGGGCAGGTGGCCGCCGCTGTTGGTGAGCGTGCGCAGGGATTTGCCTGCATCGCTCCAATCCTGCTCGGCGAGTTGAAGCCACAGCGGCGGTACGCCGGCCAGTGCGGTGACGCCATGACGAGCGACCGCGCGCACGACATCGCGAGGCAGCAGATAGTCAAAGCCGATGACGCAGCCGCCCGCCGCCCAAGCCGAAAGCAGCTGGTTCTGGCCATAGTCGAACGCCAGCGGCAGCACCGCGAGGGTATGGTCGTCCGACTCCAAGCCCAGATAATGGGCCACGCTGATCGCACCCAACCAGAGATTGGCGTGGCTCAGCATCACGCCCTTGGGCCGACCGGTGGAGCCGGACGTATAGAGGAGCGCCACGAGCTCCTTTGGATCGCGCGACGATGGCGGCAAGGACCTGGCACCCTCGCGCCAATCCTCCAGCGCAATTGGCTTGGCCTCGGCCAGATCGCCTTTTTCGAGGCTCTCCAGCCGCGCGCGATTGGCAATCAGCAGCCTGGCCCCGCTGTCGGCCAGGATATGCGCCGCCTGCCCGTGCTTGAGCACCGGGTTGATGGGGACATGCACCAGACCGGCCCGTGCCGCCGCAAGTGGCATGACGCAGGCGAGTTTCGTCTTGCCCATCCAGGTCGCGATCCGGTCGCCGGTGTTGGCGCCCTGTTCAAGCAAAGCCGCAGCCGCCCGCCCGACCGCTTCTTCAAGCTGGCGATAGGTCAGCCGCTCCTCGCCCACGACCAGCGCGTTGTCGTCCGGCGCACCGCGCAGCGCCAGATGATCGAGCGGATATGGCGTCGGGTCGGGACCGGTCACGCCCTCCGCCTAGCGCGGCCAATGCTGCGCTGCAAAGCTTGCCTCTCGCTCCACCATTCCGTAGGGGCGCGCCATGGCGACCAAGGGGGAAGCATTCGTGGCTTTGGACGATCGCGACGAAGTCGAGGCGACGGTGCGTAGCCTGCTGGTCGACGTGCTAGGGCTCAAAGCGGCCCAGGTCGCCAGGTTCGATGACGAGACCGAGCTGTTCGGAGCGCTGCCCGAGTTCGATTCCATGGCTGTCGCGACCCTGCTCACCGAAATGGAGGAGCGGCTCGGCATCTTGATCGAGGACGAGGATGTCGAGGCCGAGGATCTGATGAGCTTCGGCCGGCTGGTGGCACTGGCCGAGCGGTTGGCGCTCACCTGAGCAATCCTTGCGTCCTTTTTCCACCCATTACGGACATTGGCGGAGTGGCGGCTTTCGACCCATTGCGGTCATTAGGCTGCGATGAGATGTTCCGGTGATGAAATGGACCAGCTTATTTGCCTTGGCTTTGTTTGTTGCCGGATGCGGGGGTCGGCAACAGGATGCAGAGCAGATTACCGACCTGCAATCAAAATCGTGGATTGGGCCTACAGCCAAATGGCCGCTCGACCCCGCGCTGTCCCAGTCCAAGGTTCAGGAAATGCGCGACCGTGCCTACAGCTATTGTTTGACTGAAAAGCCGTCGGACCAAGACTGTTTACGGGAGCAGGACGATTCGTTGTTTCAATATGCGAGCTCCTTTGGGCTTATTCGCATCTTTCGCGCAGAGAACGAGCCGACATTCCCATTTGCTGCAGGTCACCAGCTGGACCCCAGCGCATTTGAGCGCGTACATCGCTACTGTCGTTCCATCTATGTGGACCAAGGCTCGCGTGACGCTCGCAGCCTTGGCCCTTGCATGTCGGCGGGCATCGGGGCCGATTACTTCGGCATTGTGCCAGTTCCGTAATGACCGCTTTCCACCCAAAGCGGACATTTGAGCGATGGCGCCATGGCTATCACTAACATGGCTGTTCCCCGGCGAAGGCCGGGGTCCAGTCGCCCAAAGGGCCAAATCAAACCCGACAGTTTGAAATCGCTGCACTTCGCTTGCGATGACTGGGCCCCGGCCTTCGCCGGGGAACAATCTACTCCGCCGCCTGCAGCGCCTCATATTCCTCGGCGGCGAGGAATTTCTCCGCGTCCAGTGCGGCCATGCAGCCGGTGCCGGCCGCGGTGACCGCCTGGCGGTAGATCTTGTCCATCACGTCGCCGCAGGCGAACACTCCCGGCACCGATGTGCGGGTCGTGCCGGTCTCGACCTCGATATAGCCGTCGCTGTCGAGCTTGAGCTTGCCGGCGAACAGCTCGGTCGCAGGCTTGTGGCCGATCGCCACAAAAGCGCCGTCGACGTCGATGCGAGTGATCGCGCCACTCTTCACGTTGCGCACGTCGAGCCCGACCAGCGCCTCGGGCATGCCGCCGCCGACGAACTCGGCGACCTCGCTGTCCCACATGATCTTGATGTTGGGATGGGCGAACAGGCGATCCTGCAGGATCTTTTCGGCGCGGAGCGAATCGCGGCGGTGGATCAGGGTCACGTCATGGCTGTGGTTGGTGAGGTACAGAGCCTCCTCGACCGCGGTGTTGCCGCCGCCGATCACCGCCACCTTCTTGCCGCGATAGAAGAAGCCGTCGCATGTCGCGCAGGCCGAGGCGCCCTTGCCCTTCATATGCTCTTCGGACGGAAGGCCAAGCCACCTGGCCTGGGCGCCGGTGGCGATGACCAGCGCATCGGCATGATATTCGGCGCCGCCGTCGCCCTTCAGCACGAACGGGCGGCGGCTCAGATCGACCTCGACCACATGGTCCCACACGACCTTGGTGCCGACATGCTCGGCCTGGGCCTGCATCTCCTCCATCAGCCATGGCCCCTGGATGACGTCGCGAAAGCCGGGGTAATTTTCGACGTCGGTGGTCGTGGTCAGCTGCCCGCCGGGCTGGATGCCCTGGACGACGATCGGCGAAAGGCCGGCACGGGCGGCGTAAATGGCGGCGGTATAGCCGGCGGGACCCGACCCAAGGACGATCAGGCGGCTGGAAATGACGTTGCTCATCGCGCCCAATTAGGGAGCGCCGCCGGCATCGGCAATGGGGCAGAAATCAACCCTAGAGCAGGAAGAACGGGGTTGGGTCGACGACGGGCGGAATCGATCGAACGACCGGGCAGCCCGTCACTTGCTTGCGCTGCGGTTGCTGTTGCGGCTGCTGGCTGGCCTGTGGCTGGCGCTGCTGAGCCTGTTCGGCCTTCTTGCACGCCTGGCGACGAACGGTCTCACCGCAAATCGCAGCGTCAGCCCCAAAGGCTGCCAAGGTGAGTGCGATGACCAGTTTCCCCTGCATGCCGCCGAGGTAACGACTTCCAGCCTTAACCGCAAATGAATCGCAACAAGGGGTTGATAACCAGAGCTTATACCAGCCTGGACTGCTTGACTGCGGCACCGATGAAGCCGGCGAACAGCGGGTGCGGCTCGAACGGGCGACTCTTCAGCTCGGGATGGAACTGGACGCCGATGAACCAGGGATGGTCTGGCCGCTCGACGATTTCAGGCAGCTCGCCGTCGGGCGACATGCCCGAGAAGATCAGCCCTCCCTTCTCGAGCGCTTCGCGATAGTGGACGTTGACCTCATAGCGGTGGCGGTGGCGCTCGCTGATTTCGGTCGTGCCATATTGCTCGGCAACCTTGCTGTTGTGACCCAGCCTGGCGGCGTAAGCGCCGAGCCGCATCGTGCCGCCCAGGTCGGTCTCCGCACTACGCTTCTGAAGCCCTTCGGGGCTCATCCATTCGGTGATGAGGCCTACCACCGGCTCGCTGGTCTCGCCGAATTCGGTAGTCGAGGCGGCTTCGATCCCGGCGGTGTTCCGGGCGCCCTCGATGCAGGCCATTTGCATGCCAAGGCAGATGCCAAAGAATGGCACTTCCCGTTCGCGTGCGAACTGGACCGAAGCGATCTTGCCCTCGCTGCCTCGTTCGCCGAATCCGCCCGGCACCAGGATGCCGTGCAGCGGCTCGAGCTCGGCGGCAAGGTCGGCGTCCTGATGTTCGAACATCTCGGCATCGAGCCAGCGGATGTTGACCTTGACGCGGTTGGCCAGGCCGCCGTGGACCAGCGCTTCGCGCAGCGACTTATAGGCGTCGGGAAGGCCGACATATTTGCCGACCACGCCGATCGTGACCTCTCCCTCCGGGTGGTCGACCCGGTCCATGATGTCGGTCCAGCGCGCCAAATCAGGGCCCAAGGCGTCGGTGATGCCGAACACCTTCAGCACCTCAACATCCAGCCCCTCGGCGTGATATTGCAGCGGCACATCATAGATCGACCGCGCATCGAGCGCCTGGATCACCGCTTCCTTGGGCACATTGCAGAACAGCGCGATCTTGGCCCGTTCCGAGTCGGGGATCGGCCGGTCGGCACGGCACAGCAGCACGTCGGGCTGGATGCCATAGCTGGTCAGTTCCCGTACCGAGTGCTGCGTCGGCTTGGTCTTCAGCTCTCCCGCCGCCGCGATATAAGGCACCAGCGTGGTGTGGACGAAGCAGCTCTGGCCGCGGCCGAGGTCGTTCTTCAGCTGGCGGATGGCTTCGACGAAGGGCAGGCTTTCAATGTCGCCGACGGTCCCGCCGATTTCACAGATGACGAAATCGAGGCCTTCAATATCGGCCTGCGCGAATTCCTTGATGGCGTTGGTGACGTGGGGGATCACCTGCACCGTCGCGCCAAGATAATCACCGCGCCGCTCCCGGGCGATGATATCGCGGTAGATGCGGCCGGACGTGATGTTGTCGGACTGATGCGCGGAAACGCCGGTAAAGCGCTCATAGTGGCCAAGATCGAGGTCCGTCTCCGCCCCGTCGTCGGTCACATAGACCTCGCCGTGCTGATAGGGCGACATCGTGCCGGGATCGACGTTGAGATAAGGGTCGAATTTCCGGATGCGAACCGAATAGCCGCGCGCCTGGAGAAGCGCCCCGAGGGACGCCGCCAGAAGACCTTTGCCAAGCGAGGAAACCACGCCGCCGGTGATGAAAATATACCGCGCCATGGGAGTCGGGCCTTAGGGGCGCTTTGCCAGGAAAGGCAAGCGCCCGAATCAAATGCGGTGAAAAAAGTCGCTGGTTCTATTGAGCCAGCGGAACGGCCGGCGCGGTCTCGTTGCCGGCCGGCGGAGTGGTTGGCGCCGACTGTGCCGGAGCCGGGGCGGAGCCCTGGAACGGCTGTTCGTTGGCCAGCGAAGTGTCAACGGTCGGCGCTTCGCGGGTGACGCCGGCGATCGCCGCCAGCGCAATCGACAGGAAAATGAACAAACCGCCGAGGATGGCGGTCGACCGGGTCAGGAAGTCCGCCGCGCCCCGCGCCGTCATCAGGCCAGCCGACGATCCGCCGACGCCCAGCCCGCCGCCTTCCGAGCGCTGCATGAGGATCACCGCGACGAGCGCGGCCGCGACCAGCGTTTGTAGGACGAGCAGGAAGGTGAACATGTATCAGCCTTGTCGAATGAGAGATTTGGCGTGGCCTTAGCCAGCACGCGATGAAAACTCAACGCGCGCCGGCTGTTGGCGTCCCGGTTAGTTTGCGGAGGCTTCAAGATCGGCGGCGGTCATGCCGATCACGGCGCCATCGGCGCTGCCGGCGATCCCGCTGCGTGGAATGCGGACCGACTTTCCTGACGCCAGCTTGAGCGTGACGAACTCGGCGTCGATCGCCTCGATCGTACCCGCAACGGCGCCGCCGCTGCCCTTGACGTTCGAGCCAACGGCCAGCGATGCCTCAACCGCCGCCTGGTCCTTTTCGATGGCCGCATTGAGTTCAGCCTGGGTCATGCCGATGTATAGCTTGCCGTCCTGGCTGGCGAAGCTCGCCTTGCCGAGATTGGCTTCAAGCTTGTCGGTCTTTACCGTCACGACATCGCCATTGACCGCCGCCACGGTGCCAACGGGATTGCCACTTCCATCAAGGACATCGGTGCCGACGGCAAAGCCGCCCGCCTGTGCATAGACCGGGCCGGCAAGCGCCAGCGCGGCGGATGCGAATGCAGCAATAAAACGCATGGGTTCCTTTCCCTTTGAGAAGAAAGGCATTTGCTTAGCGTTCTTTGCCTGATCGGCAAGTGAGCAGTTAGTTATTCGGCGCTCGAAGCGGCCGCTGCGACGATGGGAAGGAAGTCGGCGGCCGTGAGGCTGGCGCCGCCGACCAACGCACCGTCGACGTCAGGCACGCAGAAAATTTCCGCCGCATTCGAGGCCTTGACCGACCCACCGTACAACATGCGCACGCGACCGCCGGCCTCGCCAAATGCCGCGAGCAGCCGTCCGCGAAGAGCGGCATGCATATCGCCAATGTCGCCGGTCGACGGGACCTTGCCCGTGCCGATCGCCCAGATCGGTTCATAGGCAACCGAAAGGCGCGACGGATCGGCGATGGAACCAGGCAGCGAAGCATCGAGCTGCCTGGAAACCGCATCGATCGCCTTCCCCGCTTCGCGAATGGCATCGCTTTCGCCGACGCACAGGATCACGGACAGACCCGACGCCAGCGCCGCATCTGCCTTCGCCTTCACGTCCGCGTCGGTTTCGCCCTGCGCCTCGCGGCGTTCGCTATGGCCGACAATGACCAGGCCGGCGCCGGCGTCGAGCAGCATGGCGGCGGAAATGCAGCCGGTGTGGGCGCCGCTTCCCGCCTGGTGGACATCCTGGCCGCCGATGGCGAATCCCGGCGCGGCGCGGACGGCGCGGTCGATCAGCGTTGCGGGCAGGCACAGGGCGACGTCGACGCCAGCCGTGCCAGCGGCAACGGAAATCGAGGCGATTTCTGCCAGGTCGGCGGAGGTTCCGTGCATCTTCCAATTACCTGCCACGAATTTGCGACGCCCCATTCAATCTTCCCTTCAGCTTGCTTGCCGACAATTGCAGCCGCCCCTAAAGCGACATTCAATCTTTTTCAAAGCCAAGGAATCCGAATGCTTTCCGCTTTCCGCAGCCTGTCAAAATCCGCGTTCGGTTCTATCATATTGGTACTGTTCCTGTTGGCGATCGCTGCCTCCTTTGCCCTGGCCGACGTCGCCAACGTGCGGACCGGCACGTTCGGATTCGGCCCCAGCGGCCTGGCGGAGGTCGGAGGAGAAGAAATTACCGATCGCGACATGGATACCGCCATGCGCCAGGTGTTGCAGCAAGCGCAGCAGCAGAATCCGGAGGCGACCTATTCGACGATCGGTGACCAGTTCGACCCGGTCCTGGAGCAGCTGATCAATGAGCGCGCGATCCTGGCCTTTGCCAAGGATCATGGCTTCCACGTTTCGAAGCGGCTGATCGACGGCCAAATAGCCGGCCTGCCGCAAACCCGTGGCCTGGACGGTCGCTTCAGCGAGCAGGCCTATGCCCAGTTTCTGCAGCAACAGCAGCTGACTGACGCCGAGCTTCGCCGGGTCTTCCAGAGCGCCCTGGCCGAGCGGCTGATGCTGGCGCCGGCGGCCGTCGATCCGCGGGTACCGATTGGTGTTGCCAGACCCTATGCGTCGATGCTGCTGGAACAGCGCGAAGGGCAAATGGGCCTGGTGCCAACCGATGCCTTTCGCACGGGGCTCAATCCAACCGACGGTGATCTCCAGTCGTTCTACAGCCAGAATCGACAGCGCTATATGGTACCCGAGCAGCGGGTGCTGAAACTTGCCAGGTTCGGACCCGAAGCGGTTGCCAATATCGCGCCCACCGAGGCTGAAATCGCGCAATATTATCGGTCCAACCAGGCGACCTATGCGGGCAGCGAAACCCGCGTGATCAGCCAGGCGGTGGTCCAGGACAAGGGCCAGGCCGACGGCATTGCGGCGCGAGCGCGCTCCGGCGCAGCCTTCGCGACCGCAGCGGCCCCAGCCGGCCTTGCTCCGGAAGACGTCAACCTGGGGTCACAAACGCAAGCCCAGTTCAGCGGAGTGGCCAATGACGCGGTAGCGAATGCGGCCTTTGCAGCAGCCAAGGGCGCCATTGTCGGGCCAATCCGCTCCGATCTTGGATGGCACGTCATCAAGATCGAGGATGTTCGCGGCGCTTCGGGCCGCACCCTGGAACAGGCGCGCGGCGAAATTGCCGCCGAACTGACCGCCAGCAAGCGCAAGGAGGCGCTGACCGACCTGGTTACGCGCGTCGAAGACCAGATCCTTGACGGCGCCAGCTTTAATGAGGTGGTCGCCGCGGCAAGGATTCCGGTCACCACGACGCCAGCAATCAACAGCGCTGGCATTGCGCGGGCAAATGCTTCCTTCCGCATGCCGGAGGGATATGAGCCGGTGCTGAAAACGGGATTCGCGATGGGGGCCGATGAAGACGCCGAGGTCGTGACGCTGGCGGGCGATGCCGGCTACGTCATCGTCGCGGTCGACCGCGTCATTGATTCGGCCCCGGCGCCGCTGGCCGAAATCAAGGCGCGAGTTCGCGACGACTGGATCAACCGCAAGGCCAACGATCGCGCGCGCGCCATTGCGACCGAAATCGCGAACAAGGTTGCTCGCGGCGTTCCGATGGACAAGGCGATGGATGAAGCCGGCGTTCCGCTGCCGCCCGTCCAGCCGATGGCCGCACGGCGCCTGCAGATTTCCCAGGCCAATGCCGAAGCGATCGTTCCGTTGCGCATGCTATTCACATTGACACAGGGCAAGAGCCGGCTGGTCGCGGACCCGCGGGGCCGCGGATTTTTCATTATCAAGACCAACAAGATCGTCCCAGGCAATTCGATGAACAGCCCGCTGCTGATCGCGCAGACGCAAGCGGAATTCCAGCAGGCTGCCTCCAACGAGCTGGGCCAGCAAATGCTGGCGGCCATGAAGGCCGACCAAGGCGTCGAGCGCAACGAGGAAATGATCGCCGCGTCAAAGCGCCGCATCACTGGCGCGGGGCAATAGCGAACGGGCGGTGATCCCGCCGCGAATCATGGTCGTCGACAATGTCGACAGCTTCACCTTCATGCTGGTCGACTATCTCGTCGCACTTGGCGCCGATGTCGCGGTCAAGCGCAACGACGCCATTTCCGTCGAGGATGCGCTCGGCTCGGGGTCTGACGGGATCCTGATTTCGCCTGGTCCCGGAACGCCGGAGCATGCCGGCATTGCGATCCCGCTTGCCGCAGCCTGCGTCCAACGGGGCTTCCCGCTCCTTGGCGTATGCCTTGGCCACCAGGCGATCGCCCTGGCCTGCGGTTCCAGGGTCGAGCGGACGTTGCCGGTACACGGCAAGGTCGCGACCGTTCGCCATGACGGGACCGGGCTGTTCGCCAATCTGCCATCACCGTTCACCGCCACCCGATACCACTCTCTGGCCGTGCCCGATCCCGAGCCCCCGCTGATCGCCAACGCATGGAGCGATGACGGGACCGTGATGGCGATGCGCCACGAAACTGCACCGGTCCACGGCGTCCAATTCCACCCGGAGAGCGTCGCGTCCGACCAGGGCAAGGCATTGCTGGCGGCATTCCTGGCGATTTGCCACGTTCCATGATGAAAACCAGCATCGCCGGGGGAACGATGCGTTTTCATCATTGACGAAATCCATTTCGTTTCCTACACGTTCTCTGTTCGTTCCTTACGGAGGGGCAGATGCTGACCGCAAAACAGCATGAGCTGTTGAATTTCATTCATGACCGGCTGTCGAAGACAGGCGTCAGCCCCAGCTTCGATGAAATGCGCGAAGCGCTGGACCTCAAGTCGAAGTCGGGGGTGCACCGGCTGATCTCCGCCCTTGAAGAACGCCAGTTCATTCGCCGCCTGCCGAACCGCGCCCGGGCGCTCGAAGTGGTGCGGATGCCGGACGTTTCGACTCCGACGCCAATCGCGGCACGGCCCGTGATGCCGGCCGCCGCCAACGATACGATCGAGATACCGCTGCACGGCCGCATTGCCGCCGGCACGCCGATCGAGGCGCTCCAGGGTACCGAAGGCTTTGCGGTACCCGCGGCCCTGCTCGGCCCAGGCGAACATTATGCACTGGAAGTTTCCGGGGATTCGATGGTCGATGAAGGGATTCTCGACGGCGATTTCGCACTGATCCGCAAGGTCGACACCGCTCGTGACGGAGAAATTGTCGTGGCGCTGATCGACAATGAGGAAGCCACGCTCAAGACCTATCGACGCGAGGGGCAGATGATCCGTCTCGATCCGGCCAACCGCACCTACGAGCCGCAACGCTATGACGAGAGCCGCGTCCGGATCCAGGGCCGGCTGGCCGGCCTCATCCGGCGCTATTGAGCAAGGCCATGGCCCGCATCGATTATGTCGAACTGCCGAGCGTCACCGCGCACGAACTGACTCGCGGCTTTTATGCCAAGGCATTCGGCTGGACCTTCACCGATTTCGGGCCGGATTATGCCGCGACAACTGGCGGCGACGTCGACCTGGGCCTCAACGGCCAGCCCGGTGAAGCGCTCGCTGCACCGCTGCCGGTCATTCATGTCGACGATCTGGAAGCGGCGTTCGATGCGGTGATGAAGGCCGGCGGGGTCATTGCCAAGCCGATCTTTTCCTTTCCCGGCGGCCGCCGATTCCATTTCATCGATCCGTCGGGCAGCGAGCTCGCGGTCTGGCAGGCGGCCTGATCAGCTGGACCAGGGATGATGGCCAAGCCGATCGGCAACGGTTGAAACCCGCGGATCATCGCCAAGATGGATGGCGAGCCCGCCGGTGCGATTCAATGATTCGCGATCGAGCTTCAACCAACGCGGTTTACAGCCGCGAGGCAGACGGCGATCGGCGATCACGATGTCCGCATCCACGCAGGCCTGGGTCAATACCGACCAGTCGATCCTATGCCGGCTTCGGATTGCCAGCAGCCGCCAGGATCGCCCCCGGTCAGGAAGGTCGGCGATACAGGCATCGCGGCTACACTTTGCGAACCGCTGCTCCTCCAGATTGACTGCATCACCGTCATAGGCTGACGCTTCACTCATCAGGTCCCGGATGAAGTCGCCGGTCCGGCTTCTCAGGAGCACCGGGACACCGTCTTCGCGAACGAGGGCGAGATGCCGACCATCATTGGTGACCAGCAAGGCGGGTATGGGCGCCAGCGCCGCTCCCACGGCACCAAGGGCAAAGGGAGCCAGGCCCCAGCCGCGAATTCTTGTGTTCCAAAGGCACAGCCACAGCCCCCCAAGGATCATCAGGCCGAATGCCCAGCGCGGCATGGTCGGCAGCATGGCGACGGCCCCCGGCGCATCGCCGACGCGGTGGGCCAATTGAAGCATGGCGTCGATCGTCCAGCCCGTCGCGATCCACGGCAGCGTGCCAAGGCCGATGGAATCGAGCAGCAGCGCGCAGGCTTCCAGGGGCATGATGACGAAAGTCGTAAGCGGGATCGCGACGAGATTGGCGAAGACACCGTAAAGCCCCGCCTTGTGGAAATGATACAACGCGATGGGCATCAGCGCGAACTCGACCACCAGTCCTGTCGCGAGCATCCCAAGCAAGCCGCGCAGCAAACGCGTTGGCCATGCTTCTTCGCGCGGCGCGAGCAATTGCCGGACCGGTTGCCAATGATGCAGCGCGATGATCGCCGTGACTGCGGCGAAGCTCATCTGGAAGCTGGCGCCTGCCAGCGCCTCGGGCCGATAAAGAAGCACGATCAGCGCTCCGACCGCGACCAGCCGGAGGCTGATTGCATCACGGCCCAAGGCAATGCCGCCAAGGACCAGCAGGGCGGCAACGCAGGCGCGAACGGTAGGCACCTGCATTCCGGTCAAGAGCGTGTAGCCCAGGCCCGCCACTGCGCCGACACCCGCCGCGACCAACACCAGATTGAACCGAACCGCCAGCCGCTCGGACAGCGCCAATAACCGGAGCGAAAACAGCATCGCCGCGCCGACCACGGCCGCGATGTGAAGGCCGCTGACCGACAGCAGGTGCGCGAGGCCGGAGCGGCGCATGGCCTCGGCATCCTCTTCATCGACCGCCGCCTGGTCTCCCGTCGCAAGTGCGGTGGCGATCCCTCCCGCGCTGCCCGGCAATCGCTCGCGAATGTGACGACCCAGTCGGTTGCGAAGCGCATCGACACCGCTCGCGCCGGCGGGCTCCACCAGCTGCACAGCGCCAATCGCGCGGCCCACTGCGCCGATGCCCTGAAACCAGGCGTCGCGGGCAAAGTCATGGCTTCCAGGCAACGCCATTGGTGGAGGCGGCTGCAGGCGAGCCTTGAGCCGGACCACGGCGCCCGCTGCCAGGCCGACTGGCGCATCCGCTTCCGGCAGTGAAACGCGGACCCTGGGCGGCAAATGCTCGTCGGCAAGCGAGAGAGTCAGGCGGAGATCGCCCTTGGCGGCGCGCGTTTCGACCTTTTCGATCCTCGCTTCGATGGTCGCGACGACCGGCCGTTCAAGCCGCGGGGCGGCGACCAATTCGCTGCGCCACCAGATCAGCGCACAGCCCGCAGCCATGGCCAAGCCGCCGAGGATCAGGACGCGCCGGCTGCGTGTGGACCCAGCAGCCAGCCCGCCAACTGCCAGCCCAAGCGCAACCATGATGAATGCCGACCATTGCCGCGGGCCGGGCAACCACAGCCATGCCGCGATCCCCGCGCCAAAGGCAGCGACAAACCACAGGGGCAGCTGTGCCCGCTCGCGTTCGAGAAATGTCTCGACCGTCCCGGAAATGGCGGAAATTCGCTGAAGCAAAAAGGGTCGTGGCGCCGGTTCCAGCGGCGCGTCCACTGTGATAGGGGCGCTCGTCCAGTCCATTCGGCCCCACCAGACAAGAGGAAAGCGCGTCCCAGCGCAAGCAGGAAAATTGACCAGCGCCAGCGATAAAATCTCCGGGGTCGTTACCCGCTTCGCCCCTTCGCCAACCGGTTACCTTCATATCGGCGGTGCCCGTACGGCGCTGTTCAACTGGCTGTTCGCGCGCCATCATGGCGGCAAGTATCTGCTGCGGATCGAGGACACCGACAAAGTTCGATCGACCCGGGAAGCGATCGACGCGATTATCGATGGCCTCGACTGGCTGGGCATCAGCGGCGATGGCGAGCCCTATTTCCAGTCGCAGTTCGAAAAGCGTCACGCCGAGGTTGCCCACGAGCTCTTGGAAAAGGGCGCGGCCTATCGCTGCTACATGACTCAGGAGGAGCTGGCCGCCGCCCGCGAGAAGGCGCAGGCCGAGCGCAAGCCGTTCCGGATCAACAGCGAATGGCGCGACCGCAGCGACGGGCCGCAGGACAGGCCATACGTCATCCGCATCAAGGCGCCGCAGGACGGCGAAACGGTCATCGACGACCTGGTCCAGGGCCGCGTCACCGTTGCCAACGCCGAGATCGACGATTTCATCCTGCTCCGGTCGGACGGAACGCCGACTTATATGCTGGCAGTGGTGGTGGACGATTTCGACATGGGCGTCACCCACGTCATCCGCGGCGACGATCACCTCAACAACGCCTTCCGCCAGCTGGCGATCATCCGCGCCATGGGCTGGCCCGAACCGGCCTATGCCCATGTCCCGCTGATCCACGGATTCGACGGAGCAAAGCTGTCGAAACGCCACGGCGCGCTTGGTGTCGATGCCTATCGCGACGAACTGGGCATCCTGCCCGAAGCGCTGTTCAACTATCTCCTGCGTCTCGGCTGGGGCCATGGCGACGACGAAATCATCAGCCGCGAACAGGCGATCGAATGGTTCGACGTCGACAATGTCGGCAAGAGCCCTTCGCGGTTCGACCTGAAGAAGCTGGAAAACCTTAACGGCCATTATATCCGAGAGGCCGAGAATGCTCGGCTTGCGACGCTCATCTCGCCAAAGCTGGGGTTGAGCTATGAGGACCTCACTCTCCTGATCCGGGCCATGCCGGAATTGAAGGCGCGTGCGCATAATTTGAACGAGCTTGCCGACGGCGCCTCCTTCCTGTTCGACAAACGCCCTCTGAAGCTGGACGAGAAGGCGGCCGCCCTTCTCAACGATGAGGCACGATCGCATCTCGCACTTGCACACAATGCTCTCGCTGCGGCGCCGAAATGGGAGCATGACGCCCTCGATGCTGCAGTGCGGGAGGTTGCGGAACAGAGCGGACTTAAGCTAGGCAAGCTCGCCCAGCCGCTCCGTGCGGCATTAACGGGCAGAACGACTTCGCCGGGCATCTTCGACGTCCTTGTCCTTATCGGAAAAGACGAGAGCCTCGCCCGCATCGCCGATCAAAAGCCAAAAGCAGAATAAAGCCGGAGCAAATGCATGACCAAGACCGTCAACCTCGCCACCCAAGGCGGCGACTTTGCCTATCCCCTGATGGAGGGGTCGGTCGGTCCGGACGTGATCGACGTGCGCAAGCTCTATGGCCAGACGGGCATGTTCACCTATGATCCCGGCTTCACCTCGACTGCCAGCTGCCAGAGCGCGATCACCTACATCGACGGCGACGAAGGCATTTTGCTTCACCGCGGCTATCCGATCGACCAGCTGGCCGAACAATCGACCTTCATGGAAGTCGCCTATCTCCTGCTTCACGGCGACCTGCCGAAGCAAAAGGAACTGGACGAGTTCTCCTACACCATCACCCGCCACACGATGGTCCACGAGCAGCTGGCGAACTTCTATCGCGGATTCCGGCGCGACGCGCACCCGATGGCGATCATGTGCGGCGTGGTCGGCGCCCTGTCGGCTTTCTATCACGACAGCACCGACATCACGGACCCGCAGCAGCGGCTGATCGCCTCTCACCGGCTGATCGCCAAGATGCCGACCATCGCGGCGATGGCCTTTAAATATTCGATCGGCCAACCGTTCCTCTATCCGCAGAACGACCTCAGCTACACCGGCAACTTCCTGCGCATGACGTTCGGCGTTCCGGCGGAGCCATATGTGGTCAACCCGGTCGTCGAGAATGCAATGCGCCGCATCTTCATTCTCCATGCCGACCATGAGCAGAATGCATCGACGTCGACCGTCCGGCTGGCGGGTTCGTCGGGCGCCAACCCGTTTGCGTGCATCGCGGCGGGAATTGCCTGCCTGTGGGGCCCGGCGCACGGCGGCGCCAACGAAGCCGCTTTGAACATGCTTCGGGAAATTGGCGACGTGAAGCGGATCAAGGAATATGTCGCCCGTGCCAAAGACAAGAACGACCCATTCCGCCTGATGGGCTTTGGCCACCGCGTCTACAAGAATTACGATCCGCGCGCGAAGGTCATGCAAAAGACCGCCGAGGAAGTGCTGAAGGAGTTGAAGCTCTCCGATCCGGTGCTCGATGTCGCGCGCGAACTCGAACATATCGCGCTTCACGACGACTATTTCATCGAAAAGAAGCTATATCCGAACGTCGATTTCTATTCGGGCATCATCCTCAACGCGATCGGCTTCCCGACCGAGATGTTCACGGCGCTGTTCGCGCTCGCCCGCACGGTCGGCTGGGTCGCGCAATGGAACGAAATGATCTCCGATCCGGAGCAGAAGATCGGCCGCCCGCGCCAGCTTTACGTCGGTGCGACCCAGCGAGACTATGTCCCTGTAAAACAGCGCTAATTCCATTTGATCTGGCGAAATGTGCCGGAACGCCTTCACCGCTCGTGGGTTGATTCATCGCTCAACCCTGGAGCGTAAGGAGGATGAAAATGGCGCGTTTCCTTACCCCGTTTGGAGGTCGTGGACTGCTCGGCCGCGATCCCTTCTTTGACTTGCAGCGAGAAATGAACCGGCTGTTCGACAACAGCTTCCGCGGCCTGACCGAAAGCAATGAGGCCGGCTTCATGCTTAGTCCGAGGGTCGACGTGACGCAGACGGAGGACGGCTGGGAAGTCACCGCCGAGCTGCCCGGCGTCGATGAAAAGGACATCGACCTTCAACTGGACGGCGATGTGCTGACGATCCGCGGAGAAAAGCGCGACGAACGCAAGGACGACAAGAACCGCTTCGTGGAACGGAGCTATGGCAGCTTCACCCGGTCCTTCCAGCTGCCCTTCACGCCCGATCCCGCCAAGGTCGCCGCCGACTGCGACAAGGGCGTGCTGACGATCAAGCTGCCCAAGGGCTCCGAGCAGGATAAGTCGAAGAAGATCGAGATCCGGGGCACGAGCGGCAAGACGATCGAAGCCAAAGCCGGCAAGGAACCGGCGATCGGCAAGGAATGGTCGACAGAAAAGGAAGGCGCAAAGTAAGCGACTGACCCGGCATCAGGCCCGGGGCAGGACCAATGTGAAGCGCGCCCCTTCTCCGGGCGCGCTTTGCAAATGGATGTCGCCGCCCATCGACCGGGCAAGGCGGCGCGAAATAGTGAGGCCCAATCCGATGCCGCCGGGCGCGTCGCCGACGCGCTCATACCGCTCAAAGATGCGCTCCTGGTCCGCTTCGGCGATGCCGGGTCCCTCGTCTGCAACCGTCACTGCCATCATCCCGGCCCGGCGTTCGGCGATAACGGCAACGGTTCCGCGATCGGGCGAATGACGAATCGCATTGCCGATCAGGTTGACCAAGATCTGGACAACCCCGCGCGGCTCGCCACTTACGGCGAGTGGCTGTTCTGCCCCGACAAGCTCCAGATGGATCGAGCGCTCTTCCGCGCGCGGCTGCACCAGCTGGATGGCCTCGGACGCGGAGGCGGCCAAATCAACCTGGCTGCTAGCCTGGCTCGAATCCTGCTGGGTCATTGAGCGGACTACGGAGAGGAGATGCCGCCCGGCGGCGGCGATATCGCCGGCATAGGCCGCATAGTCGCTCCTCAAGGGACCTTCGCTGCGATCGACAATTCGCTCTGCCGCTGCGATGATCCGATCAAGCGGAGAGCGGAGCGCCTCGTCCAGCGAAGGGTCGAAGGTTGCCGCGCGCGGTCCCCCATGGCCCTCAATCGAAACTTCGATCTCGTAACCCGCGAAGTCGCCACCCGTAGCCATCGCGGTGCCGTCCAACAGCAGCTCGGTCTGGTCATTGGCACGAATCCTGGCTCGCTGGCCCTTGAAGTCCTGATGCGTGGCAAGGGCCGTCAATAGCGGCATCACGCCGTCACCATTGTCGCTCAGCAGGAAATGGCGCGTCAGCGGATCGCCAATCGCCGTGGCCGGGTCGATTGCGAGCAGACCTGCCAGCCTTTCGTCCCATCGGATAATCTTCAGTTCGGCATCGGTGGCAAAGGTCAGGCTTGCTTCTTCGGTCGTTTCTTCTGGAATGGGCTCACTGCCAACCAAGGTCAGGCGGGGCGGAGCCGGGGGACGCGCCTTCCACCCCTCGATCGTCAGGCTGGCTCCTTCGGCGTTGGGTTCGACGCGCACCCACAAATCGAGGTCCTGGTCATTGGACGCGGCAATAACGGCGCGTGAAAGCGGGACGCCGAGCTTCATTGCGGAACGGGCAACAGCCGCGAGTTGCGGCAAGGCCAATGGTGCGCCGAGCCTCGATCCAGCATCCTGCTGGAGGCGAAGCAGCGGTGCGTCCGCTTCGATCAGCCGCCCCTCGCGATCAACGCGCCCTGTTACGGGACCAAGATCCGAAGGCACGCTAGCCATTAACCTGCCCAATGGCCTGGCGCGCGGCGCGATAATGCTGGTCCAGCTTCAACCAGCGGCGGCGCTCTTCTATCGCTCCATCGTCGAGCCGATCGAACCGATCGAAGATATATTCGGCCGAATGGGAACCCGATATGGGCTCGAAAGCAGCGAGAATTTGGGCGGCGGTCGCGCGCTCGCAACCCGCGAGGCGGGCCAGCATCATCGCGTCCCCGCCCGTAAACAATCGCCACGCGTCATCAGGGTCGATCCCCGCGCGGCGCGCGAGCAGACCTGCGAGCAAAGCTGCATCGCCGTCCTGGGCAAAGATGGCCACCATGGAATCATCGGCACGGCCCGAAGCCTCAAGTGCCCGGGCAAGAGTGGCAACGGCCGCTTCCAGGCGGCGGCCCTCGTCATGGCGCGCAAGCAGGGCCTGGACCGCCTCCAGCAGTGGCTGCTCGGCCTCTTCGGTCAAGCCATGGCGCAGTGCGCCAGCAACGGCATAGGCCAAGGCCACCGCGTCTTCGGCAATGACATCATCAAACTCGGCGCCGAGTCGCCCAAATTTGTCCCGGCGCCTGCCGCGAGCCAGGGTCAGTGCCATTGCCGCTTCGGCCACCACCGCATTCTGATCTGCAACGAGCGCGCCAAGCGTTGGTTCGCCGCCATGGGCATGGCCCGACAACTGCTGCTCGTCGGCGCGGCGCAACAGCAGAGCGACCAACCCCTCGCGGCCCAGAAGACCGGCCTTGCGAAGCTGGCGATAGAGGCCGTCGCGCAGGACCTCCGCCCTTGCGCCCAAGACCGGCGGCAGAGCGGCAATCAGTTCGTCGGCAACTTCGCACACAAGTGAGCGCAGCATGGCCGCCATCAACGACCGCTCTTCGTCGGTGAGACGGCTGGCTTCATCCAGGAAGAAGTCAGTCATTGCCACGGGCAGCCGGTCGAGTCCCGCGTGCGGGCGCGCGGGATCGACCGGGCGGTCGGCTGCCGATGCAGCAAGCGGCCATTCCACGGGCATCATGCCGCATTCATACAACAGACGGAGTTAACGCTCGGTCAATCGCGATCGACCGCGTGCCGCAAATGCTGAACCAAGAAGAAGCTGGTGGCGGCGTAAACGGCCAATGTCGCGAGATAGGCCGGCCACCAGCCGGCGATGGCGAACGGCAATGCCAGCCAGATCGCCGTCCGCCTCGAGAAATGCCACTCTCCACCGGACAGCCGACAGCCGGCACGCTCTACACGGCCAGCCTCGGCAAATGCCGCCGCCGCCAGCGCCGCCATCATTGCGCCCCAACCGGACCCATGGCGCATTTCGAACCAGCCGAGCGCAAGCAGCGCCAAGCCCGCTGCAGGCCATAACAGGCGCCGCGACAGCATGGATGGCCTCAGGGGCTGCAGGCGTAGGGTCGCCAGCCGCTGTGCAACCAGATCAAGCGGCGTTGCCAACAGCAGCAAGGCCAAGGCGCCCCAGTGCCAGCCCCTGCTAAAGCAGAAAGCGGCGGCGAGCGCCGATATGAGTGCGGCCATGACCAGCCAGCCAGGCCGGATCCGGGTTTCCATCAGCTTTTCAGTTGCGTACTCTTCGACCAAAGGCAGGAGATAGCGGCTGACGGCATCCTCCCTTGCGGTCCGCGAGGCGACCAGCAAGCGGCGCTCATAGCCCGCCATCGCATCTTCATCCGACGCGAGGAACGGGCCCCTCCCATCCATCTCCGACGATTTGACGAGGCGGGATCCCGATTGAATGGCCTTTCTGAGCAGGGTGGACTGTAGGTCCCAGTCGCCCAGCATGGCAGCGGTCGCGCCAACCAGCTTGGCGTCGACTCGCGCCAGGCCGGCCCATCGGTGAGTTCCATCGATCCGCTCAAAGGCCGCATGGCGTTCGTCGTCGGGAACCGTCAGGATCGCGCTTTCTGGCTCCTCGAGAAGGCGCTCCAGATCGCCCATGTCGGGCGCAATTCCGTCGGCCAGAAGAATAAGATCGCTGCCTGCCTCGAAACGACTGGCGGCCTCGCCACCATCGCTGACGGCGACGACCGCAATTCCTTCCGCCCGGAGGCGCTCCAAGGCTTCGTTGAGCGCTACTGGGATGCGTTCGACCAGTACGATCAGCGGAGAAGCGCCGGCTGCTGCAAGACAGCGCGCCTGATACTCGACCAGCGTTCTTCCGGCGAGCGGCAGCAAGGCGCGCAGGCCGCCAGCGTCATCTTCCTGATAGGCACCGATCAAGGCGCCGAGCGCCATGGCTTACCCCGCTTGACTGGATTTCCCCCCTGAAGCCGGCAACCATAAGGCAGCCGGCGCGAGGATTTCTACCCCGCACTGTGCCCTTTTGTCGCTTTTCCCACTCAACAAAGGTGGTAAACTCCCTCGTCATGAGCACCAGCCCGCACCGCGCCCAGCATGATCCCCATCCCGGCCACGAGGAGGAAATCCCGACGGTCGAAGGCGAAGAGGTCCTGGCCGAAGCGCGGTTTGACCGGCTGAACTGGGCGGAGATTCGCGATGTCCACGGCGTCGCCTCCGAGGGTGGACGCCTTGTGCTCGGCTGGGCACTATCCATTCTGGCACTCCTGTGGACCGGCTATACCGCCTGGTCAGCCGGCCGAGCGCTGGCCACCGAGCCGCTTACCAGTCCGCAGATCGCGCAGTGGGTCGCGATTCTTACCGGACCGCTGGCGCTGATGGGCCTTGTCTGGCTGATGTTCGGTCGGACGCGCCGCAAGGAAGCGGAAAAATTCACGCGCTCCGTCATCACCATGCGCTCCGAGGCGCGAGCGCTGCAGGACGTTCTGGCAGCGCTGCAGAAGCAGATCGCTGAAAATCACCGCACGCTCGGTGTCATGGCCGGGGACCTGATGGGCCTTGGCGACCAGGCGGCAAGCCGGCTCGGCAACATTACCGCCCAGCTCAATGAGGGCTCGCGCACCTTGGCAGAGCATGGCGCCGCGCTGGATCGGGCCGCCGAAGCGGCGCGAACCGATATCGGCGTCCTGCTCATCGACTTGCCCCAGGCCGAAGACAGCGCACGGCGCATGGCCGAGACGCTGCGCGATGCCGGCCGCTCCGCGGTTGAGCAGGCAGCAGTGTTTGAAGGCCAGGTTGGCCAGCTCTCGGAGCAGGCCCAGCAAGCGGATTCGATCGTGCAGGAAGCATCGCAGCGGCTGTTGGCGGCGCTTGGCCAGATTAACGACGCTGGCAGCGGTGCGGCTGCCAGCGTCGCCGAGGCCGGTAATGCCACCCGCGCGACGGTCGACGAACTGCTTGCCCGCTCTGCGGAGGCCCTCACCGAAATCCGTACCGGCGTCGACACCCAGGCGGCCGCCGTTTCCGCGCTGGTCGCGCAGGCCCAGGCCGGCATCGGCCGTGCCGGCATCGACGCGTCCGAGATACTTGGCGAACGGCTGGCCAGCGCCGGCGCTTCGCTGGACGGCCTGACCGCGCGCATCGCCGAGCAGGAGCGAGCCTCCCAGCGCCTTGTCGCCGATCTCGATCTGGGGCTCGCTGCCCTCGACGAGCGATTCATGGACCTGGCGCGCTCAGGCGATGAGCGGGCCAGCCATGTCCAAGCGGCGCTCGGCCGGTTGCGGGCGGAACTCGAAGAATTGTCGAGAACGACCGCCGGTCAGGACGTGGGACTCGACGGCCTGGCGGATCGCACCGAGCGCCTTCGCGCTGGCCTCGACGAACTGGGTCTGATGCTGACAGGCCAGATGAGTGCGACGCTGGCCGACGCGGAGGCAGGAGCGGCGCGGCTACTCGCCTCGGTCGAAACGGCTCGGCCAAATGTCGAGCAGATGCGCGACGCTGCCGTCGAGGCTGCCAATCGCATCGAATCCGGCGCATCCAACGTCGAAGCACAACAGGAGCGGCTGGCGGCATTGATGACCTCGGTCGACCTCGGCGTCAGCCAGGCCGAGCAGCGACTTACCGAACTCAGTGCTTCAATAGCGGCAGCAAGCGAAGAGGCCGGCCGCCTGTCAAACGAAACCGGCCCGGCGCTGGTATCCGCCCTTGTCCAGGTGCGCGAAGCTGCGTCGCATGCCGCCGAACGGGCACGCGAAGCGATCGCCAAGGTCATTCCGGAAAGCGCCGGCAACATGAGCGAAGCGACGCGCCGTGCGCTGGAGAAAGCGGTGCGCGAAAGCGTCGAATCCAAGCTGATCGAACTGGACAGCGTCGCGGCCCGCGCGGTCGAGACGGCGCGCGAAGCCTCGGATCGGCTAACCGCCCAAATGCTGTCGATCGGTCAGAGCGCCGTGGCCCTGGAAGCCCACCTCGAGCGCAGCCGCGAGGCCCAGCTAAAGGACAGCGGCGAGGAGTTCGCACTGCGCGTGTCGCTGCTCATGGATTCGATGCACTCGGCTGCAATCGACGTCCAAAAAATCCTCAGCGACGAAATCGACGACAAAGCCTGGAGCCATTATCTGAAGGGCAATCGCGGCGTCTTCACCCGCCGGGCGGTGCGGTTGCTCGGTGGCACCGAGACGCGCGCGATCGCCGCGCAGTATGAAGGCGATCCCGAATTCCAGACCGCGGTCAATCATTATATCAGCGACTTCGAATCGATGCTGCGCCGGGTGCTGGCCGAGCGTGACGGCGGCATGATCGCGGTAACGCTGATGTCGAGCGACATGGGCAAGCTGTACGCGGCACTGGCGCAGGCGGTGGAAAAGCGGCGGTAGTCGCCTCCAACCCCACTGCGGTTGACCTTCAATTGTAGAAATCGAGATCGTCGATCGTAATCCAGCCGAACTGGTAGTTGGCAACGAACATGGCGGTAAGCAGCGCTGCAACGGCGGCGGAGCGCAGCAGGTGACGCGGCAGGTCGAAGCGGTGCGGTGCGCTATCGGCCTGTCCGGGGACCCGCTCAGCTCCTACTTCTTCATGCGTCCTCACACCAAACGGCAGCAGGATGAAGGCGGTAAAGCAGAAAACCAGGAAATAGATGGCGAGGACCGAAGTCCACTTCATGCCTCGGTTCCTACCAATGCCACTTCAACCAGCATGACTTCGACGACCGGCTTTTTGCCCGTCCACAAGGTCGCGCAGCGGCGAACCGCCAGACGAATCGCCTCTCGCACCTTCTCGACATCGCGGGCTGGCTCATATGCCCGCTGCGCCGCGTCGGCCGCATCGGCCAGGAAATCGTCGCGATCCTGCTCGACTGGCACTCCGTGCAGGCGGATCTGCGGTCTGCCTGCCAGGCGTGCGTCGCTATCCACCGGCAGGGCCACGGCGATCAACCCATTGTAGGCGATCTTTCGCCGCTCGTTCAGGGTCGCGCCATCGGCGGGCAGGATGACGTCGCCGTCGAGCACCAGCCTGCCGGTCCGCTCTTCGCCGATTTTCTCCGGTCCGTTCGGTGCCAGGCGGATCACGTCGCCGTTCCGCTGCACGATGGCGTTTGGCACTCCCTCTGCAACGCCGAGGCGTGCCTGTTCGCGCATATGGCGCATTTCGCCATGAACTGGGACCAGAATTTCTGGCCGGATCCAGCGGTACATGGCCGCCAGCTCGGGCCGGCCTGGATGTCCCGAAACATGGATGTGCGCCTGCCGCTCGGTGACCGTGATTGCGCCAAGATCGGAAAGCGCGTTCATGATGCGGCCGATCGCCATCTCGTTGCCAGGAATCTGCTTGGACGAAAAGATGACCGTGTCGCCCTCGCCAATCTTCAGTTCGTGCTGACCAAATGCGATCCGGGCCAGCGCAGCGCGCTGTTCTCCCTGCCCGCCGGTGGCGATGATCAGCACCTCCTCCTTGGGCAGCATCATTGCTTCGTC
>DASTOV010000177.1:0-2991 GCA_035720125.1 Sphingomicrobium sp.
CGATGTCGGGCACTTCGAAGCAGAGGTGATGCTGCCCGCCCTCGGGATTGCGTTCGAGGAATTTGACGATCGGCGAGTCCGGGCCAAGCGGCTCGATCAGCTCGATCTGGCTGTTGGGCGTGTCGACGAAGCACACCCGTACCCCCTGCGCCGGCAGGTCGAAAGGGTCGCGCACCACCTCCGCGCCCATCCGCTCGCGGTACAGCGCGACGGAGTTTTCGATCGATGGAGTGGCCACGCCTACGTGGTTCAAGCGTCCGAGTTTCATTTCATCACCTACGCGTCACCGCGGACTTGATCCGGGGTCCATCTGCCTTTGTCCAAACGGTTGGAAAAGAAAAGGCGGATCCCGGGTCAAGCCCGGGATGACCATTAATCACTCACAGCGGAATGTTGTCATGCTTCTTCCACGGGTTCTCGAGCTGCTTGTCGCGAAGCTTCCTTAGGCCCAGCGCGATGCGCCGCCGGGTCGAGTGCGGCATGATCACCTCGTCGATATAGCCGCGGTTCGCGGCGACGAACGGGTTGGCAAAGCGCTCCTCATATTCGCGGGTGCGCTCGGCGATCTCCTCCGGGGTCTTGCCCCGGAAGATGATCTCGACCGCGCCCTTGGCGCCCATCACCGCGATCTCGGCGGTCGGCCAGGCATAGTTCAAATCGCCGCGTAAATGCTTCGACGCCATGACGTCGTAGGCCCCGCCATAGGCCTTGCGCGTGATCACCGTGATCTTCGGCACCGTCGCTTCGGCATAGGCGAACAGCAGCTTCGCGCCATGCTTGATGATGCCGTGATGCTCCTGGCCCACGCCAGGCAGGAAGCCCGGTACGTCGACGAAGGTCAGGATCGGCACGTCAAATGCGTCGCAGAAGCGGACGAAGCGACCTGCCTTCTTCGAGGCGTTGATGTCGAGGCAGCCGGCCAGCACCATCGGCTGGTTGGCGACGACACCGACGGTGCGCCCCTCGATCCGGCAGAAACCGGTGATGATGTTGGCGGCATGCGCCGGCTGCAACTCGAAGAAGTCGCCCTCGTCCGCGACCTTCCGGATGAGCTCATGCATGTCATAGGGCTGGTTGGCCGACGGCGGGACCAGCGTGTCGAGGCTGTCCTCGATCCGGTCCCACGGGTCGTCTGTCGGCCGCTCCGGCACGTCGACACGGTTCGACAGCGGCAGGAAGTCGAAGAAGTCGCGGGTCGCGAGCAGCGCGTCGATGTCATTCTCGAACGCCACATCCGCCACGCCGGACTTGGTGGTGTGGGTGATGGCGCCGCCCAGCTCCTCCTGGGTCACCACTTCGTTGGTCACCGTCTTCACGACGTCGGGGCCGGTGACGAACATGTAGCTTGAGTCCTTCACCATGAAGATGAAGTCGGTCATCGCCGGCGAATAGACCGCGCCGCCAGCGCAGGGGCCCATGATCAGCGAAATCTGCGGGACAACGCCCGAAGCGAGCACGTTGCGCTGGAACACCTCGGCGTAGCCGCCCAATGAGGCAACGCCCTCCTGGATGCGCGCCCCGCCCGAATCGTTGAGCCCGATCACCGGCGCGCCAACCTTCATCGCCGCGTCCATGATCTTGCAGATCTTCTGTGCGTGCCGCTCGCTCAGCGAACCTCCAAACACGGTGAAGTCCTGGGCGAAGACGTAAACCAACCGCCCGTTGATCGTTCCCGACCCCGTCACGACGCCGTCACCCGGAATCTTCTGCGTCTCCATGCCGAAGTCGGAGCAATTATGCTCGACGAACATGTCGACTTCCTCGAAGCTGCCGGGATCGAGCAGGACGCTCAGCCGCTCGCGCGCGGTCAGCCGCCCCTTGGCATGCTGTGCGGCGATGCGCTTCTCGCCGCCGCCCAGCCGCGCCTGGGCGCGCATGGCTTCAAGCTGTTCAATGGTGGTCGTCGACATGGCCTCTCCCGTTCGAAAAGCCGCTGCCATGGGAGGGGGCAGGCGTCAATTGCCCGGCGATTTGCCGATGATCTCCTGAAGCTCCGCTAACTCCCATTCGTCGTTGCGACTGAATGGCAAGATGCGCCGGAGCGCGGCAAAGACGGTGCGGCCGATTTCCTGCTGGAGCTGCGCCAGCCTGTCGAACCCATCGCGGAGCCGCTGGCGTTCTCCTTCGTCGACGTCCCGGTCGCCATCCATCAATTCAATCTCCGCGGCCAGGACCAGCTCGGTTTTCAGGATGCAATATTCGCGGATACGCGCAGCCTCGGCCTTGCCGGCTCGCCTGGTCAGCTCGGCGATCCGCTGGCCGCTGGGGTCGGCCGGGAATCCGCCACCGCGCCACTCCTCCAGCCATCGACGATGATTTTCGCTTTCTTCCACCAGCCATTGCTTGGTTTCGCCCTCGCCGAAGCGCAGCAGTCCAAGCAGGACCAGGGGCGCGACAAGCATGGTCACCAGCATCACCAGCCCGGGCCGGTCGGGGAACTGGTTGAACGTCAAATGGATGATGGTCGCAACCAAGTAGCCGGGCAGGAACAACAGCGGGTTGATCCCCTTGTGCTCGCCAGTGCTGCGGACGCCGCGCTCGCCCAATTCATGGGCCACGGTGGCGAGAACCGCGGTGGTCGTCCCATGCATCACGGCCGTTCCAAGCCCGCGGACAAGCCATATCGGCGTGCTGAGTTCGGGATAGCGGACGAGGTAAAAGATATTCTCGACCACGGAGAAGCCTGCCCCGATGCCGAAGCCGATGATGATCGCGTCGATCTTGTAACCGATCCGGTTGGCATAGATCAGCAGCACGATGGGGACCATCTTGAGCGCTTCTTCGATCCAGGGCGCGATGATCCGGCTGTAGAAGCTGTAACCCAGCGGCAGTGCATCGAGCATCTCACCGCTGACCGGCCAGGCGACGAAGGCCATGATCCCGCCCATGACGAGTGGGCCGATGAGTTCCCCCGGCACCATCAACTTGAAGACGTCCAGCCACGCGAACAGCAGGACCATCAGCAGCACGGGGATCAGCGCGACCGACCAG
>DASTOV010000178.1:0-8717 GCA_035720125.1 Sphingomicrobium sp.
GCCGCCAAATGCTGATCCAGGTTAGGATTGACGCGTGACAATTCGCGTTCGCCGCCGCTAGTAAGGAACGCGGCGGTTGTGATCGCGGCGAATGGGGGCCTTATGAACCGACAGCTATTGTTTTCGGCCTGCGCAGCGGCGGCCGTACTCTCGGCGGCGGCCTATGCGGCGACGCCCGCTGCGCCTCCGCCACCGATCGCCAACTATTGGGTTGATGTGGCCACCAGCAGCGGAATGGGCGCGGGCATGACCCCGGGTGCGCGGCCCGACATGGGCCAGATGATGCGCATGTTGCAGGGCGGCTCGTCAGTCAGCCACACGCTGGAGCTTCGTCTCGCTTCGCGGCAGGGGGCAGCTGCTAATCCAAGCGCCCAGCATTTCATCCCGCCCGGCCTGCAGATGGGGCCGAGCCTGCCGCTGGCTACGCCGGCGGCGGCTACGCCGGTCCGCGAAATGCCGGGGATGCCCTCCGGCTATGAGCAGCCGAAGGGCCGGATGCTGATCTACTGGGGTTGCGGCGAGCATGTTGGGCCCGGCCAGCCGACAGTGATCGACTTTTCCAAACTGGCCGCAGGCCAGGTGCCGCCGGGCATGGCGGCCATGGCAGGGATGGGCCGAGCCGCTGTTCCGCCGCGGCCAGGTCAGTCGGCCGGCTATGGCGAATGGCCGAACGACAGGGATTCGCGCCTCGTTCCGGTCCAGGGCTCGCTCGTGGGTGCTCACCGCGTCGAAGGCAATTATTCACCACCGATCGCGTTCAGCCTGGCCGCCGGGCAGGATTTCATGCCCGACCTTGGTTTCAATGAGGGAGCGCCGCTGCCGTCGGGTGCGGTGCCCCTCACCTGGCGCCCGGCACCGCAGGCGACCGGCTATGCGCTGGCCATGTTCGGCGGGGCGGAGAATGGCGACGTCATCGTCTGGACCTCCGCCAGCAAGGCTGCGACCGCCGCCAACCTCGATTATCTTCCGCCGGCAGAAGTGAAGCAGCTGATTTCTGCCGGTGCGGCATTGCCGCCGACCTCGAACCAGTGCCGGCTTCCCGCCGAAGTCGCCGCGGCCTCGCCGGGAGGCATGATCATGATGATTGGCTACGGCCCCGAGGCCTTTTTCTCGGATGATCCGAAGGCGCCGAAATGGACGACGCGACTACGCTACAAGACGACAGCCTCGCTGCTCCGAGGCATGGGGGCCATGGGCAACATGCAGGGAAGCGATGGCCAGCCTGCCCAGGTGCCAAGGAAAAAGAAAAAGAAGTTCGGCATCGGCGATATCATCGGGAACGTCCCCAACCCCTAGTTTCCTGGTCGCTAGTCGACGCAAAAGAGCCATTCATCGAACAAGGTTGCATCGTGCGAACTCGCGGCTAGGCTCCGGCCAAATTCTTTGGAGTGTGATTTCATGCGCTTAGCCGATCGTCGTCTTTCATTGCTGCTGGCCGGCGCCTCGCTGCTGGCGGCCTGCGCGCCCAGTGCAGCTGTCGAATCCGCCGCAACGCGCGATCTGGTCACGGCCGTCGCGTCTGCCCAGCCGGTCGCGGCGGAACCGGCGCCGGTCTCGGCGCTCGTTGGACAGGTCGCCATCCCACACAGCAAGTTCGTGCTGGACAATGGCCTCACGGTCATCGTCCACGAAGACCGCAAGGCGCCGGTCGTGGCGATCAGCACCTGGTACAATGTCGGTTCGAAGGACGAGCCCAAGGGCAAGACCGGCTTCGCCCATCTCTTCGAGCACATCATGTTCAACGGCTCGGAGAATCTGCCCGGCGACTTTTTTGAGTATCTGCAGAAGATCGGGGCGACCGATTACAACGGGACGACCTGGTTCGACCGCACCAACTATTTCCAGACGGTCCCGCGCGGCGCCCTGGACATGGGCCTGTTCATGGAAAGCGACCGCATGGGCTATCTGCTCGGCGCGGTCACCCAGGAAAAACTCGATAATCAGATCGGCGTCGTCCAGAACGAAAAGCGGCAGGGCGACAATCGCCCGGGCGGCCTCGTCGATTATGAAGTGCTGGCCAACCTGTTCCCCGACGGCCATCCTTACCAGCACGACACGATCGGCTCGATGGCCGACCTCGATTCCGCCTCGCTCCTCGACGTGAAGCAGTGGTTCATCGACAAATATGCGCCCAACAATGCGGTGCTGGTCCTGGCCGGCGACGTCAGCGCCGCCGAAGCGAGGCCGCTGGTCGAGAAATATTTCGCCGCCATTCCACGCGGGCCGGTCAACAGCCCGGCCGAGGCCGACGTGCCGACCCTCGCCGCGCCCAAGTCGATCGTGATGAAGGACCGCGTCGCGGCGGTTCAGCTGCAGCGCCATTGGGCGGTGCCGGGCCTCCTGTCCGACGAGCTGGCGGCGCTCGACCTCGGCGGATCGATTCTCGGCGGTCTCGCCAGCTCGCGGCTCGACCGGATCCTGGTTCGCGAGGAAAAGCTGGCTGTCGCCGTCAGTGCCTACATTCAGGCCCACCACCGTCTCGGCATGTTCCAGTTATCGGCGACGGTGAAGCCAGGCATCGATCCGGCCATTGTCGAAAAGCGCCTTGACGAAATCATGGCCGATTACCTCGCCAATGGACCGACCGAGGACGAGGTGCGCCGCGCCGCGACCCAGGACGTGGCCGGCCGCATTCGCGGGCTCGAACAGGTCGGCGGCTTTGGCGGCAAGGCCGTCGCGCTGGCCGAGGGACAGGTCTACGCCGGCGACAGCGAATTCTACAGGAAGACGCTGAATGCCTATGCTGCGGTGACTCCTGCCCAGATCCGCAGCGCGATGCAGCAATGGCTCTCCCGCCCGGCGTTTAGCGTCCGGCTGGAGCCGGGCGATCGTCCGCCTTACGAGGAGGCCAAGGGCCCCAAGAAGGCCAAGGCGGACATGCCGTCGAAGAAGACGGTCCGACCGATTCCGGCAATCGGCGAAACGCCGCCGCTCGACTTCCCGGATGTCCAGCATGTCACCCTGTCGAACGGTGTGAAGCTCGCCTATGCGCAGCGCACCACGGTTCCGGTGACGCAGCTGGCCTTGTCGTTCGACGCCGGCTATTCGGCCGACGCGCGTGCCGGCCGCGGCCTGCAGAACCTGACCCTGTCGCTGCTGGAAGAAGGCGCCGACGGACGTACCAGCCAGCAGATCGCCGAGGAGCAGGAGCGGCTGGGGGCCAATATTTCGGCCAGCGGATCGGCGGACCGTTCGAACGTCACCCTGTCGGCGCTGACGGCGAACCTTGGCCCCTCGCTCGACCTGCTGGCCGACGTGGTCCAGCGGCCGGACTTTAATCCGGCCGAGCTCGATCGCGTGCGCACCCAGACGCTGACGGCCATTTCCCAGGCGCAGAAGGAGCCGAACTCGATCGCGGCGCGCGCGCTTCCGGCGCTGCTCTATGGCGAAGAGCATCCCTATGCGACGACAAACCTCGGCGAGTCCGCGGCAGTCACGGCATTTACCCGTGACGACCTGGTCCGTTTCCACACCAGCTGGCTCAGGCCCGACAATATGGAGATCTTCGTCGTCTCCAATCTGCCGCTGAACGAGCTTCAGCCGCAGATCGAGGCGCGCTTCGGCAACTGGGCGCCACCGGCCGCGGCCAGGGGGAACAAGAATTTCGCGGCCCCGCCCGCGCGGCCGGCCAAGGCCAGGATCGTGTTCATCGACCGCCCCGGCTCGCCGCAATCGGTCATTCTCGGCGGCCAGCTGACGCCGATCGATCCATTTGGCGACGTCGTTCCCGTAACCAGCGCCAATGACGTGCTGGGCGGCAACTTCCTGTCACGCATCAACATGGACCTTCGGGAAACCAAGGGGTGGTCATATGGCGTGCGGGGCTCGATCGGCCTCAACATTCACGCGGTGCCCTATCTGGTCAGCGCGCCGGTGCAGGCGGACCGGACGGCGGACTCGATTCTGGCGCTGAACGAGCAGATTTCGTCCTTTCTTGGTGCCAAGGGCGTGACCGACGAGGAACTGGCAAGGACGGTCGCCAACCTTTCGCAGCAGCTGCCGGGCCGGTTCGAAACCAGCACGTCGGTGCTGAGCGCGATGATGACCAACGCGCTCTATCGCCGCCCCGATAATTATTATGAGCTGCTCGCAGACAAATATCGCGCCCTGACCCAGTCTGGTCTGGATCAGGCAATGCGCGGGGCGGTCGCTCCCGACAGCTTTACCTGGGTCGTCGTTGGCGACGCTGCGCAGGTGAAGCCACAGCTCGACAAGCTGGGCATTCCGGTCACGGTGGTGGAGGCTCGCTGAGCTACCAAGCGCAGCGCGGCGGTTGCCCCGGCAACCGCTGGCAGCGCGAAGAGATAGCGACAGCCGGCCGACCACCGGCCAAACGGCCGGGTGGATCGATGTCACGGGATTGATTCCCGTGACGGCCTTTCTATCCCATGGCGCTCGCTTGCTCCCGGGCAAGCAGCGCCCTCTTCCTCCCGACACCCCAGCGATAACCGCTGATCGACCCGTCGCTTCGAATGACGCGGTGACAGGGAATGAGCACAGCGACCTCGTTTTCCGCACACGCCTCCGCCACCTGCTGGGCGGGTGATTTGTATCGTTCCGTCAAGATGTCCTCCGTCTGTGTTCGCGCAAGGGAGATGCGGCGATGTGGCATCCGCCGCTATCCGCGGCTTGCGGTCAAAACCCGTTGGCTTCGCGGGATCGTTGAACATGTGGGGAAGGCAGGCATCAAAGACGGACTATTGTCGATCACGGCAGCTTCGACGCGCCAAATCTTGGGCAGCTGCTGACTCGAAATCGCCCCATGATGATCGCGCATCAAAGCGATAACCCCCGTCCTCCCCTTTTTCCGCTACTATCGCCCGATGAAGAAGTGCTTGATCCTGGCTGGCCTTTTGGCGGCCCTTGGTTTGGCGCCGGGGACGGCCACCGCCGCCCCGATTGTGATCAACACTGGACAGGTCGAGGGCACCCAAATCGGCACGGCCCGGGTCTTCAAGGGTATTCCCTATGCGGCCCCGCCGGTCGGCCCGCTCCGCTGGCGACCGCCGCAGCCGGTGTCGGCATGGCGCGGAGTGCGCAAGGCCACCTCTTATTCGCCGGCCTGCCCGCAACTGGAAAGCTATCCTCCCGATGCGCCGCGGGAACCGACCAGCGAAGATTGCCTGACGCTCAACGTCTGGGCGCCCGCGGCCAACAGCGCCGCCAAGCTGCCAGTGATGGTCTGGATACACGGCGGCGGGCTGACGAACGGGTCAGGTTCGGTGCCCCAATATGCCGGAGACCGGCTGGCGGCACGGGGCGTGATTGTCGTCACTATCAATTATCGCCTCGGCGTGCTCGGGTTCCTGGCCCATCCGGAATTGAACAGGGAATCGAAGCATGGCGGATCGGGCAACTATGGCTTGCTCGATCAGATCGCGGCGCTGAGTTGGGTCAAACGAAACATCGCCGCGTTCGGCGGAGATCCGGACCAGGTCACGATTTTCGGCCAGTCATCGGGTAGCTTTTCGGCCAGCATGCTGGCGGCTACGCCACTGGCAAAAGGACTGTTTCGTCGTGTGATCGGTCAAAGCGGGGCTGTATTCGAGCCAGTTGAGCTCGACCCGCTGTTCACGCCCCAGGGCGCGGCAGAGGCGGGAATGCGCTTTGCCGGCAAAGTGGGCGCAAAATCCCTGGCCGATCTGCGCAGGACGCCCGTGGAATCGCTGCTGAAACACCGCTTCAATCCCCAATTCAACATCGACGGCCACGTCCTCCCCGCATCGCCGCACGACGCCTATGCGGCAGGCAAGCAGAATGATGTCGATCTCCTCATCGGCACCAATGCGAGCGAGGGCACATTCTTCCTGGATCCGGCATCCGTCACGATCGGTAATTTTGACGCTGTCTTGGGCCAAACCTATCCGTCGCTCCTGTTGTGGGCGGTCGGTGCCTCACCTGGGAAAACGGACGCCGATGCTCGTAAGGAAGCGGTTTCCATTGATACCGACATGCGGTTCCGCTGGGGCATGTGGGCCTGGGCCAGGCATGCGTCGAAGAACGGAAAGCGGCGTGTCTTTTTCTACCGCTTCACGGGGCAGCCGGCCTATCGATCCGGCCATCCTTATTTCGGGCTTGGGCCGACCCACGGCGCGGAATTGCCCTATGTGTTTGGCGACCTGGACAGCCGTGCCGCCAGTTGGACCGCAGCAGACCAGAAGCTTGCGTCGACGGTTCAGCAATATTGGACGAACTTCGCCAGGTCCGGCGATCCCAACGGAACGGGGCTGCCCCGATGGCCGAGGTTCGACGATGATCAAGCCATGGTCATGCAACTCGGCCCGGAATCGCGCGCCGCGGCGCTCACGGACGATGCCAGGCTGAAGCGGATCGACAGGGTCTACGCCGTTGCCCGTTTCGTGAACAAGCAGCTTTATGGCGTTATCGCCGCCGGCCTCATCCTGCTCATTCTTGTGATGACGATCCTGTATCGAATTTTTCTGAGGCCAAAGGCTCGATGATCGTCAATGTCCGCAATGGGTCGAAAGCGGTCATTGGCAGCGTGTCGTAGAATCCGCACCGCTGATTAGCTCAACCTGGTCACATGGCCCATCTTGCGGCCCGGGCGGGCCTCGCCCTTGCCGTAGAGGTGGAGGAAGGCGCCGGGCTCGGCGACCAGTTCCGCCCAGCGTTCAACGTCCGGGCCGATGAGGTTTTCCATGGTGGCGCCCTTGGCTACCAGCGATGGATCGCCCAGCGGCAGGCCGAGGATGGCGCGAAGGTGCTGCTCGAACTGCGAGGTGCGAGCGCCCTCGATGGTCCAGTGGCCGCTATTGTGCACGCGAGGGGCAATCTCGTTGACCACGGGGCCACCGGCGCAAGCGAAGAATTCGACGGTGAGCACGCCGACATGGCCGAGCGCCTCCTCGATCGCCTTGGCGGCGGCCACCGCTTCCGCGGTCATGGCCTCGATGGCCGGGCCGGCGGGAACGGCCGAATTGCGCAGGATCCCGCCGTCATGTTCGTTGCGGACCGGCGGAAAGGCGGAAGTCTCGCCCTTGCTGCTTCGCGCCAGGATCAGGCTGAATTCCGCGGCGAAGCTCATCTTCGCCTCGGCGACCGCGGGCAGACGGCCGATCGCCTCCCAGGCAGCGGCAGCCTCGTCGAGACGGTGGACCCAGGCCTGGCCCTTGCCGTCATAGCCGTAACGCCGGCTTTTCAGCAGGATCGGCGCGCCGAGTTCCTCGATCGCGCCCGCGATATCGGCGGCACTGTTTACCTCGCGCCACGGGGCAACGCGCACGCCGCAACTTTCGATGAAGCGCTTTTCCTGGCCGCGATCCTGCGCCACTTCCAGGCTTTTCGTGCCGGGCATCAGCTTGTCGCCGAGCGCTGCCAGCGGCCCGACCGGGATATTCTCGAACTCGTAAGTGATGACGTCGCACAGGTCGGCGAAGCGCTTCAGTGCCTCGACATCGTCGAACCCGGCGCGCGTGAACTGGGCCGAGACCTCGGCGGCGCAGGGATGATCGTGCGGATCGAGGATATGGCATTTGTAGCCGAGCCGGGCGGCGGCAAGCGCCATCATCCGGCCAAGCTGGCCGCCACCAAGTATGCCGATGGTGGAACCGGGCGGAAGGCTCATCCGGGCAAGATCACTCAGGGCTCTCCGGCACCGCGTCGGTCTGTTTCGTGCGCCATTGGCGGAGGCGCTGCGCCAGCTCCGCATCTTCGTTGGCAAGCATCGCCGCGGCGAGCAGGGCGGCATTGATCGCCCCGGCCTTGCCGATCGCCAGGGTGCCGACCGGGATACCGGCGGGCATCTGCACGATGGACAGCAGGCTATCCATGCCCTTCAGCGCCTTGCTTTCGACCGGCACGCCGAGGACCGGAAGCTCGGTCATCGAGGCCGCCATGCCGGGCAGGTGCGCGGCGCCGCCCGCGCCGGCGATGATCGCTTTGAGGCCGCGATCCCTGGCCGACTGGGCATAGTCGTAAAGGCGCTTCGGGGTGCGATGCGCCGAAACGACCCGCGTTTCATGGCCCACGCCGAGCGCATCGAGCGTTTCGGAGGCATGGCGCATCGTCTCCCAATCGGAAGTGCTGCCCATGATGATTCCGATCAGCGGATCGGCCATTCTCGCGTCCCCAAACCCTCTACGAAAGGGCGGCTTAGAGGCCCGTTGCCAATGGTGCAATCCGGGACAGGGCCAGAATTGGGAATCCACATTGTCATCGATTTGGGTTAATCGACGGCTCTTGTTCGGGGGTAATTACGATGCACGACGTCGCACTGGAGCAGCGCGACCCGGCGCAGTTGCTTGAAGAAATTGCGCGGCTGCGCGCCGAAGTCTTGCGCCTTGAAGCGAGGGTCGAGGAGCTCGACCGCCTCGCCCATCAGGATGCGCTCGTTCCCCTGGTCAACCGTCGCGGCATGCTGCGCGAGCTTGAGATGATGATCGCCCGCTTCGAGCGTCACGAAACGCCGGCGGCGGTGCTGTTCGTCGACCTCGACGGACTGAAGGTGCTCAACGATCAGTTCGGCCATATGGGCGGGGATGCCGCGCTGATGCGAGTCGCGGAAAAGCTGCTGCAGGGCACGCGCGCCAATGATTGCGTGGCCCGGCTGGGCGGGGACGAATTCTGCGTTCTGCTCGATCATGCCGACGAAAAGAGCGCGCTGGAAACCGCCGAGCGACTGGTCGACGCCATCGCCTGCGACGACTGCCTGTTCGAAGGCGCGCCGATGCCGCTGTCGGTGGCGATCGGCGTGACGC
>DASTOV010000179.1:0-20331 GCA_035720125.1 Sphingomicrobium sp.
AACCGGTGTTCAAGGGACTCCGCGCGCTCCTCGGAGTCGAGTGGGCTCGTCTTGCCTTCCATCCAATCGCGCTGCTGCTCGGCATCGAGGAATTGGCGCAGGCCCTTGGAAGTGGCGTGGGTCATCTTTGGTGCAAAGGGATATGGTTCCTGACGTCTGTTTTCGACCGATTGGGCACTAGTCTCTACGCATCAATCTCGTCGCCGCTGAGGGCTGAAGCTCGCGACTGGATGAACTGGAAGCGGTGCTCCGGGTTCTTGCCCATCAGCCTTTCGACCAGGTCGCGGACCGGCTGGCGGTCCTGATATTCGGCCGGCAGGGTAATGCGGATCAGCGACCGGGAGGCCGGATCCATGGTCGTTTCCTTCAGCTGCTGCGGGTTCATTTCGCCGAGACCCTTGAAGCGCGCGACCTCGACCTTCCTGCCCTTGAATTCGGTCCGCTCCAGCTCTTCGCGATGGGCGTCGTCGCGGGCGTAGGCGGACTTCGAACCCGAGGTCAGCCGGTAAAGCGGCGGTTGCGCCAGGTATAAATGACCTCGCCGCACCAGCTCCGGCATTTCCTGAAAGAAGAAGGTCATCAACAGCGTGGCGATATGCGCGCCGTCGACGTCGGCGTCGGTCATGATGATGACCCGTTCATAGCGCAGCGCCTCTTCGGCCCACTTGTCGCGGATGCCGCAGCCCAGAGCTTGCTGCAGGTCGGCGATTTCCTGGTTGGCGCGGATCTTGTCGGCGGTGGCCGAGGCGACGTTCAAGATCTTGCCGCGAATTGGAAGGATCGCCTGCGTCTTGCGGTCGCGCGCCTGCTTTGCCGAGCCGCCGGCGCTGTCGCCTTCGACGATGAACAGCTCGGTCCCTTCGGCATCGTCATTGGCGCAGTCGGTGAGCTTGCCGGGGAGGCGGAGCTTGCGGGCGCTGGTCGCTGTCTTGCGCTTCACCTCCCGCTCGGCGCGGCGCTTCAGCCGCTCGTCCATCCGCTCGAGGATCGCACCGAGCAGGGCGCGTCCGCGGTCCATATTGTCGGCGAGGTAGTGGTCGAAATGATCGCGCACGGCCGCCTCGACGAAGCGCGCGGCTTCGAGGCTGGTGAGGCGATCCTTGGTCTGGCTCTGGAAGTGCGGGTTGCGGATGAACACGCTCAGCATCAATTCGACGCCGTTCAGCACGTCGTCGGGGATGATGTCCCTGGCCTTTTTCTGGCCGACGAGATCGGCAAAGGCACGGATGCCCTTGGTCAGCGCGGCGCGCAGTCCCGCCTCATGCGTGCCGCCGTCGGGGGTCGGGATGGTGTTGCAATAATAGCTGAAGCTGGCCCCTTCGCTCCACACCGGCCAGGCAACCGCCCATTCGGCCGAGCCCTGGCCGTCCGGGAAATCCTGCCGGCCCGCGAAGGGCGGCGAGGTGACGCACTCGCGATCCGCCAATTGCTCATTCAGATGGTCGGCCAGCCCGCCCGGAAACTGGAACACCGCTTGTTCGGGTACGCTGTCCGAAGCCAGCGACGGATCGCAGCGCCAGCGAATCTCGACGCCGGCGAACAGATAGGCCTTCGAGCGGGCGAGCTTGTAGAGCCGCTCAGCCGAGAAGGCGGCTTCCTTGCCGAATATTTCGGGATCCGGGGTGAAGGCGACCGTCGTCCCGCGACGATTGGGCGCGGCGCCCACTTCCTCCAGCGGCGACGTCGCGACCCCCTTTGAGAAGGTCTGGCGGTAGAGCTTTTTCTCGCGCGCAACTTCGACGACGGTGTGGGTAGACAAGGCGTTGACCACGCTGACGCCGACGCCGTGCAGACCTCCGCTAGTCGAATAGGCCTTGCCCTCGAACTTGCCGCCCGAGTGGAGCGTCGTGAGGATCACCTCCAGTGCCGACTTGCCCGGATATTTGGGATGCGGATCGACCGGGATGCCGCGGCCATTGTCGCCGACCGTCAGCCGGTTGCCCGGCTCGAGCATGACCTCGATTCGGGTGGCGTGACCGGCGACCGCCTCGTCCATCGAATTGTCGATCACCTCGGCGGCGAGGTGGTGGAGCGCACGCGCATCGGTGCCGCCGATGTACATGCCGGGGCGACGCCGGACCGGCTCGAGGCCTTCGAGGACCTCGATCGCCGATGCGTCATAATTGTCGTTGGGCGTGGCGGAACCGGAAGCGAAAAGATCGGACATTTGAAGGACGCTATAAGGGCCGATGCTCCGCGCTGCCAAGCGCTGGTTCGTCTTGAAAATCACGCTGTTGCCACCAAATCACAGCCGCCGGCCGCCAGATGGGGCCGGCGACGGGACGCAGGGGCCCACGCGCGGCGCTGCTTCCCGCCATTGTTGCTCAAGAGGAGGACAAATTATGCGCAGTGCATTCGACTTCGCGCCGTTCCGGCGCTCCACCATCGGCTTCGACCGGCTGTTCGACCTGCTGGAGAACAGCTCGCTGTCCCAGGGCGGTGAAAATTACCCGCCGTTCGACCTGCTTCAGGTCGATGAAAACCACTATCGCATCAACCTTGCGGTGGCGGGATTCGGCCGGGACGAAATCGACATCACGGCCCAGCAGAACCAGCTGATCGTGACCGGCAAGAAGTCCGATGACGACAAGTCCGAATATATCCACCGCGGCATTGCCAATCGTTCCTTCGAACGGCGCTTCGGTCTTGCGGACCATATCAAGGTCACCGACGCCGACCTCAAGGACGGGCTGCTGTCGATCGACCTCGTTCGCGAGATTCCCGAGGCGATGAAGCCGCGCAGGATTTCGATCGGCGGCACCGAGCCGAAGCAGGAAACGATCGAGGGGACGGCGCAGGCAACTGCCTAATCCCGATCGCGTCCAAATAAGCGAACAGGCCCCGGAAGCGATGCTTCCGGGGCCTTTTCATTGGGCGGACGGCCGTCGATCCTAAGCTTTGTACACGGTCACCTTGAGGTAGGTGGCGGGGATTTCCGTCCGCTCGCCACCTCGGTTCTGGCGGATGAACAGCGACCGCAGCTCTTCAGCCAATTGCTCTTCACGCCCGGCGGCTGCCGCTGCATCGAAGGCATTCATCATCGGGCCATAGAATCGCCGGAAGGTCGCGAACAGTTCTTCGGGCGGCCCGTCCTGGTCAAAGACATAGGTCGCATGCTGGCACCAGATGTCCGCGGGCGCGATCCCGGCCGCTCCGAAGCGTTCGCGCACTTGCGCGTCGTCGCCCCATGTCATTGGGCTGACAAAGCCCGGCGGGGGCGGTGGCGTATAGGCGGCGCTGATCTTCAGGATCTGTGCGACCAGGGTCGGGTCGCCCGGGATCCAGTTGCCCATCACGATCTTGCCTCCGGGCTTCGTCACACGCACCATTTCATGGGCGACGTCGAACGGCTTTGGCGCGAACATGGCGCCAAAGATGCTAACGACGAGGTCGAAGCTTTCGTCCTCGAGGTCTCGAAGGTTCGACGCATCGCCTACCTGGAACCGCAGATTCGAAAGCCGGGCAGCGCGGGCCCGGGCATTGCCGGCTGCTACAAGGTTCTCGGCGATGTCCACGCCGAGGACGTCGGCACCCAGCTCCGCAGCGGGAACGGCAGTCGTGCCGTCGCCGCAACCGAGGTCGAGGACCTTCATGCCCGGGCAAATGGCCAGGCCATCCACCAGCCGTTCGCCGCTGTCGCGCATGGCCGCGGCGATGCGGGTGAAATCACCCTTTTCCCACAGTGCCTTGTTAGGATTGACGGGCAGTTCGAGTACGCTTGCCATTGATCAGCTTCCTTCTCGTTCAGCCGATGCGCAGCGTACCGCACATCTCGATCGGCTGCGCCATGTTGAAGAAATTGGGAGACGTGGCTTTCACGGCCCGATGGATCTCCTCATATTGGTCGGGAGTCCCGTCGCCCTTCATCGTCACGACATAGTCGATCCGCCGATATCCGTTCGGGACCGTTTCATCGAGGCCAAGGAAACCGCGAAGGTCGAGTTCGCCCTCGGTTTCGATCGTGCAGCTTTCCAGCCGGATACCGCGAATCGACGCCTGGGCGACATAGCCGACCATCATGCAGGCGTTGACGGCGCTCATCAGCAGCTCCTGCGGGTTGGGCGCGCCATTCGCGCCGAGCAGCTCGTGCGGCTCGTCGGCAACGATCCTGAAGCTGCGCGCAACTTCCTCGCCGCCAATGCGGTAGCCGTCGACGGTCGATTCCGAGCGCGTCTGGCCCAGCCAGTCGGTCTTCACGCGGAACTGG
The DNA here is from genome assembly GCA_035720125.1 of Sphingomicrobium sp. Lineage (GTDB taxonomy): Bacteria > Pseudomonadota > Alphaproteobacteria > Sphingomonadales > Sphingomonadaceae > Sphingomicrobium. The sequence goes on from DASTOV010000179.1 coordinate 4,208, forward strand.
ACATTGGCCTTGCCGGCATCCTGGTTGATCGCATCGACTGTATCGTCGAGCGCTTTCAGGTCGATGCCATTGACGATGGTGCTGCTATTATCGAGCATTGTTCATTCTCCTTTGTTGATTGGTACTCAGCAAAATGCCGGCGCGACTTCGGCGATGCGGTCGCGGGCGACAGGGGACAGGGCGGCGAGCGTCGCCACGAATTTCGGGTGGGTCATGCCGGAACCGATGTAGGTCCAGCGCAGCGCCTGGTGCTGCTGCTCGACCAGGCGCTTGCGCGCCTCGTCGCCCAGCGGTCGGCCGATGGCCCTTTCCAGCGCATCGGCATTAAAATCGGCCTGGGCCTTGAAGCCGTTGTCGAGGAACATTCCCATTTCGAGATATTCGTCGATCGCCTTCTGGATGCCGGCCTCGTCGCGATGCTCGGCGAGCGCGGCGACCATCAGCGTGTCCAGCTTGGCGTGCTGCGCTTCTTCCATCCAATGATGCTTGAGCAGGCTCTTGAACAGCGGATCGAGCTCGCCGTCGTCGCGGACGCTTTCGACATAGTGCCGCTGCGTCATCCATTCGATGTGGAGGATAAGCAGAGCGACCGCGAGAGGGTCATGCCTCAGGACTTCGGCGGCGACCGCCTCCGGCGGGCCGATCACGGCACATTCGGTGCCGAAAGCGTCAGTGAACCGCTTATGGAACAGCTTGAACAGATGAATATGCTTGGCTTCCTCGCCAGCAAAGTTGAGCAGTGCGCGGATGCGTTCGTCATCGCCGTCCAGCTGCGGCCTGGCATGGTCGAGCACGAACGGCAGGATGAATTCCTCCACCAGCCCGAAAATGGTCAGATACTCGTGGCCCCGAATATGGTTGAGCGTCCGCGCCTCGTCGGGCGACAATCCGGGAGCATCTTTCGTGCGGGCGAGATTCTGGGGCAGCAGGTCGCGGCTGAAATCCAGCTGCGCGCCTTCCGGGAGCACATCTTCGATCTGCCAAGCGGCGCGAACCGAGGTTTCGAGAACATCCTTGAAGTTATAGGCTTGGAACACTTCAGTCTCCGAATGTTGCTTAAAGAGTCAGGTCGAGCGGCCAGCGAGATTGCGTGCCGGTCCGAACGCGGCGCCTTTTGACGGATCGACCGGGTCGAAGTCCTGCGGCGGCCCTGAGCAATCCTGAATTTTCGCGGCCCTGCCCTGAATCCTTATGACCCGAGTAAAAATATTGATTTTCAATGGATTAATTGAGACTCTAGTCCCGATCCCAGAAATGGAATATTCTGAGGGAATTCTGAGGCGGCGCTCCGGCTGCTGAATTTGAGGGCCGAATCACCCGGGCCCTCCTGGGAGGAAATGGACCAGCAGCGCTATTTAATTGCGGGATCGCTCTTTCTTGATCGACAGGACGAGCGGCTTTGGCAGAACGGTCGCGAAGTCCGCCTGGGCGGCAAGGCTTGGGCGATGCTCCGCACGCTGATGGAAAAGCCGCGAACACTGGTCACCAAAGACGAGCTGTTCGAACGTGTCTGGCCGGGGCTGGCAGTTTCGGAGTCCGTCCTCACGACAGCGGCCAAGGAAGTTCGCCAGGCGATCGGGGACGACGCCCGCAACCCTACTATCATCCAGACGGTTTACGGGCGCGGATATCGCTTCCTGGTCGACACGGTGGAGAGCAACGAGCCGCCCGCAGCTCCATCGCGAGGCCTGAAGGGTATCACGGCGAAAATCGACCGGCGTCACCTCATGGCCGGATTCGCAGCTTTGCTGTTGTTGGTTGCGGCGGTCGTGGCGGTGGCGGTCCTTCGCCCGAGTTCCCGGGGTCCCGGACCGATGGCAGAGGTCGTCGCCTCCCATCCCAAGTCGATCGCGGTGCTGCCGTTCGAGGACCTGTCAGCGGACAGCGACCAGCAATGGTTCGCGGCGGGCCTGACCGAGGAAATTTTGAACAGCCTGGCTCGGACGCCGGACCTCCGCGTCGCCGCGCGCACCTCTACCCGGTCGGTTGGTTCGGAAGATGTGCGGCAGATAGGGCGCCGACTGAATGTCGCGCATATTCTTGAAGGATCCGTCCGGCGAGACAGGGACCGGATCCGGGTCACCGCGCAGCTGATCCGGACATCGGACGGATTTCATCTCTGGTCGCAAAATTACGACCGACCCGCGAGCGATGTCGTCTCGATCCAGGAGGATATTGCGATCGCCATTGCCCAGGCGCTCAAGACGGTGATGAGCCCCGAGCGGCTGCAGGCGATGGTCAGCCTGGGAACGCGCTCCGTGGAGGCCTATGAGGAATATCTCAAGGGCCTGGCCTACGAGGAGCAGGGGCTCGTCACTGGCGCCGATCAAAATGCGCAGCTCGCGTTCGAAGCCTACGAAAGGGCAAGGACGATCGATCCATCCTTCGCTGCTGCACAATGGGAGGCCGCCCAGGACTGGTTCGGGAACACGACACGGGTGGGGTCCACGGTGACGGAGAGCCGCGGAACCGAGGAACAACGGCTCAAGGAATATCTGGTCAGGGTCGACGCGGCGATTGCATCGAGCCGGGGGCGGCCCGAGCAGTTTCGATACCGTTCGGCCCGCGCGCTGATGGACCTCAGGTTCCGTGAAGCGTTGCGGCTAATGCTCACCTATCTCAACGAGAGGCCGCGCGACATCGACGCCTGGGACGAGACCGTCAACCTGGCCGGCTATGTCGAGGACCGCGGCCTGATGTTGAAGGCCGCGGAACGCATCCATACAATCTCGATGGAAAGCGGTTCGCCGCGATCACGCGCCATTACCGCCGCCGTCTTCTCATCGAATTACCCGTTCGCGGTTAAGTTAGCCCGCCAGCAGCTCAAGAGGAGCCCGGGCGAGGCGCTGATCCAATATCAGTCGCATCGTGCGCTCTTGTCGGGTGGGTACCGCGACGAAGCGCGGCAAGTCCTGGACCAGCTTCGCAACAGTAAGCTGCCGGAGGAAAGCAAGCTGATTGCGGAGCTACGACAGATCTGTGCCGATGGAGCGCCCGGTGCGCGCGAAATTGCCGCGCGCATCGCAACGCTGCCCGATTCGACTTCAACCACTTGGCAAGCCTACGTCCTGCTGAGCGAGCCGGCGCGTGCGACCGCGACACTGGCTCCGCTGCATCGGACGGACCGTTTAGCCACCTTGATGCAATATCTGGTCTACCCGAGCTTCGACGTCCGGCCATTTCCGCTGCTGCAGGCCCGCTTGACGGCAGACGGTATCAGGCGCCCGCCGCCCGTGCCAATTCCATTCGCATGCAAGGCCAGCGCGTCCAGTGGAGCGCGCTAGCTGAGGCGTCAGCGCACCCTTGGTCCGCCGTAGGGCAGGGGCGGCGGGGGGCGACGGTCGCGACGCGGCAGCTGCGCCTGGTAGGCGACCCCGCAATGCGCCACGCAATAGGGATAGCCGGGATTGGACGGCTCTCCGCAAAAGTGGAAGTCGGGCTCGCCAGGGTGGCCCATCGGCCAGCGGCAGACGCGGTCGTTCAAATCGAGCAGCGACGTCTTGTCCGCGACGTCGGCCGACGGCTTGGCCGGAACCAGACGGCGCGGCGGAGCGGGCGGGATCGGCGCCTGCGTGTCGCCCGGTCCCTGACGGATAAATCCGCCCGGTCCGACCGAGCGATACTGCATGGCCTGCGCATCAGGCTGCCGCTGCTGCGGCTGGACCGTCTCCGCCGGTGCAGCAGGGCGCGGCTCATCGGCGGCCGACGCCTTGGCTGCGGTAGCCGAAGGAGAGGGCTTTGCCGTCGCAGGCTTGGCGGCCCTTGGCGCAGGCGCGACCTTGGCCTTCTTTTCCTTTTCCTCGCCCGCCTTGACTGGCGAGGGCCGCGACTCGAGGCCTAGACGGTGCGCCTTGCCGATAACGGCATTGCGACTTACCCCGCCCAGTTCTTCGGCGATCTGGCTGGCGGTGGCGCCCTTTGTCCACATCGACTTGAGGCGCTCGATACGCTCTTCGGTCCAGCTCATTGAAATTCTTTACTCCCAAGCATTGTTGCGTGCCGCAGTTGTGCTTTGGCACGGCCGCCGATAGGCGATTGTCGCGTGAACGACCAGACTCCCTCTTGGGTTCGGAACGAACCCGGCAAGGCAAGCCTTGAGGGCGTCAATTGGGGCGGCCTTTCGACCCTCTATATCAAGGAGGTCAGGCGCTTCTTCAAGGTGCAGATGCAGACCCTTTGGGCGCCGGCCATCACCACGCTGCTTTATCTGGTCATCTTCACGGTGGCGCTTGGCAGGGAAGGCAGGACCGTGCTCGGCGTCCCGTTCGCCGATTTCCTAGCGCCGGGGCTGATCGCGATGGCGATGATCACCAACAGCTTCGCCAACTCCAGCTTTGCGCTGCTGGTCGGCAAGATCCAGGGCACGATCGTCGACTATCTGATGCCCCCTTTGTCGGTCGGGGAACTGATCACCGGCCTGATCGGGGCGTCCGTGACCCGCGCGATCCTGGTCGGATTTACGGTCTGGCTGGCGATGCTGCTGTGGCCCGGCGTGCACGTCGGAATCGCCCACCCGCTGCCGGTCATCTGGTTCGGCCTGACGGGGTCGTTGATGCTTGGCTTTCTTGGCCTCCTGACGTCGATCTGGGCCGAGAAGTTCGACCATGCGGCCGCTGTCAGCAACTTCTTCGTAACGCCATTGGCGCTGCTGTCGGGCACCTTCTATTCGGTGGAGCAGCTGTCGCCTGCCTTCCAGGCGGTGAGCCACGCCAACCCGTTCTTCTATGTGATCTCGGGCTTTCGCTACGGCTTCCTGGGCGAAGCCGATTCGCCCATCTGGGCGGGAGCAGGCGCGCTTCTGTTGCTGAACGTCCTGCTGTTCGCGGCCTGCTATGCGCTCCTGAAAAGCGGCTGGAAAATCAAGAATTGAAGCCCACAGGATGTCCGGGGGACATCCGAGGACTGGAAACATTCTCCTCCGGCGCGAAGTGAATTCGCGCCGTCGATCCTCGCCTTCGGCGAGGTCGGCCGTCACTCGCCATCTCTTCGACATAAGCGACCATTTGCCATCCCAAATGGTCGCTTATGCTCGGGGGCTCGATCGTTAAGGTGACTGAACGGGGAATAACAGTCGCGTTCAGCGCCCAATCAAGCGACAGGTTCCACAACCAACGCATCAACCGCTCTTAAAGGAGAGAGCCAGATGCGTAAGTTCCTGATTTCCGCCGCGCTTGCCGCTTCGACGCTTGTTGCCGCAGCGCCGGCCGCTGCCCAATACTATCCGCCCCAGCCGCAGGGCTACGGCTATGGCTACAACAATTATGGCCAGTTCCGCCGTCTCGACGCGAGGATTGACGCGCTTCAGCGCCAGATCAGCCACCTCGACCGTCGCAATATATTGAGCAACCGCGAGGCGGATCGGCTGCGCGGCGAGTCACGCAATGTCGAGCGCCGGCTTCACCAGTTGGCCCGCAACGGGCTGAGCGGCTGGGAGGCCCAGGACATCGAGCGCCGGATTTATCGCCTCGAGGCCCGCATCCACCGCGAGGCCCGCGACGGCAACCGCCACGGCTATTACCAGGCCGGCTACGGGTGGAGCGACCGTGACCGCGACGGCCGCAACGACCGCTACGAGGATGATCGCGGCCGCGACCGCGACGGCCGCGGCGATCGCGACGACGACTAAGCCTTTGGGCTTTGCGCCCGAGTAAAGCGTTGTATCGCGTAAGGAAGGGGCGGTTCCGAGAGGAACTGCCCCTTTCATGGGTTGCCAGACGCAGGCCGATGCTCAGTTGTCCCCCGGACAGCCTGCGCTTCGGCCTTTCGTTTGATTGGCGTCATGGCTATAGGCTCGCGGACAAGGCGGCCTAGCCGCCTTTTTGCCTTTTGACATCGCCCGAAGAAGGAGCCCCCATGGCCATCACGCCGCTCATGCCCGTTTATCCGCGTTCGCCCGTGCGGCCGGTAAGGGGTGAAGGGGTCTATCTTTATGACGAGCAGGGCGAGAAATATCTCGATTTCGCCAGCGGCATCGCGGTCAACCTGCTTGGCCATGGCCATCCACACCTGACCAAGGCGCTGCAAGATCAGGCGGCGACGCTGATCCATGTTTCAAACCTCTATGGCAGCCCCCAGGGCGAGGCGTTTGCCAAGCGGCTCACCGGCCTGACTTTCGCGGACACCGTGTTCTTCACCAATTCGGGCGTCGAGGCAGTCGAGTGCGCGATCAAGACGGCGCGCCGATACCATCATGTGAAGGGCAATCCGCACAAGCACACGCTGATCACCTTCTCGAACGCCTTTCACGGCCGGACCATGGCGACGATCAGCGCGACCGACCAGGCCAAGATGATCGACGGCTTCGCGCCGCTCCTCCCCGGCTTCAACGTTGTGGCGTTCGACGATCTCGAGGCGGCGCTGGCCGCAATCGACGAAACCACCGCCGGCTTCCTGCTCGAGCCGGTCCAGGGCGAGGGCGGCATCCGCCCGGCGAGCAAGGAGTTCATCGCCGGCCTGCGCAAGGCCTGCGACGAGAATGACCTGCTGCTCATCTTCGACGAAGTGCAGTGCGGCGTCGCCCGCACCGGCTATCTTTACGCCTATGAATATTATGGCGTGACTCCCGACATCATGGCCTCGGCCAAGGGCATCGGCGGCGGATTCCCGCTTGGCGCCTGCCTCGCCACCGAGAAGGCGGCGGCCGGCATGGTGATCGGTACGCATGGATCGACCTATGGCGGCAACCCCTTCGCCATGGCCGCGGGCCAGGCAGTGTTCGACATTGTCGCCAACGAGGAGTTCCTGGCCCATGTCCGCACCATGGGCGAACGATTGAGGTCGGCACTGGAACAGATGATCCCCAACCACGACCATCTGTTCGAGAGCGTTCGCGGGCTGGGCCTGATGCTCGGCGTGAAGATGAAGACCGACAGCCGCGCCTTCGTCAATTACTTGCGCACCAAGGGCATCCTCACCGTTGCGGCGGGCGATAATGTGGTTCGCGTGCTGCCGCCGCTGGTAATTGACGAATCGCACATCGCCGAGTTCGTCGAGGGACTGTCGGCGGCGGCGTCGGACTACGACGTTCCGGAAGCCGCGTGAGGCACTTTCTCAACCTGTCCGATGCGGGCGGGGAGGCCATCGCCGCCATCCTGAACGAGGCGATGGAAAGGAAGCAGCGGCGCGCCGGCTGGCCCAAGGGCATGCCCGATGCGGACAAGCCGCTCGACGGCGCCGTGCTGGCGATGATCTTCGAGAAGAGCTCTACCCGCACCCGGGTCAGCTTCGATCTAGCGATGCGCCAGCTTGGCGGTTCGGCAATCATCCTCGAAGGCGGCTCAAGCCAGTTGGGACGCGGAGAAACCATTGCCGATACCGCGCGCGTGCTGTCGCGCTTCGCCGATGCGATCATGATTCGGACTGACCACCATGGGAAGGCCGAGGAACTTGCCGGGCATGCGGGGGTGCCGGTGATCAACGGGCTGACCGACCTGTCGCATCCTTGCCAGATATTGGCCGACATGCAGACGGTGATCGAGAAGCGATCGAAGCTCGCAGGGTCGCGCTGGGCCTGGCTCGGCGACGGCAACAATGTCTGCAATTCGTTGATCGAGGCGGCAACACTGATGCATTTCGAGCTGGCGGTGGCATGTCCAAGGCGGTTCGAACCCGACAAGGTGTTCGCGTCCGCCGCGGTCGCTCGCGGCGGTCGAATCAGTTTTGGTCACGATCCATTGGAAGCCATCGACGGCGCGGAAGTGGTGGTCACCGATACCTGGGTGTCGATGGGCCAGAAGGACGAGGAGCTTCGCAGGAGGGCGTTCGCGCCGTTCCAGGTCGACGAGGCGATGATGGCCCGTGCCGCGGCCGGCGCGACGTTCCTCCACTGCCTGCCGGCGCATCGCGGCGAAGAAGTGACCGACGCGGTGATTGACGGTCCGCAGTCGGCAGTATGGGACGAAGCCGAGAACCGGCTGCACGCCCAGAAGGCGCTTCTGCTTTGGTGCATGGGGCAGCTCTAGTTTCCGTTCCCTTCGAGGGAGGGGAGGAAGTTGCGACAAAGCCGGTCCACCCCTATCTGCCACCCAAATGACCGAAATTCAGTTAAAACAGGACGTCGCGCTGGGCGTCACCGTACCATCGCGACAGGCCCGTGGGCGCGCCGCGAGGATCGGACCCGTGCTCGACACCATCCTTGCCAACCACGGCTATCCTCCGGTGATGGAGAAGCTGCTGGCCGAGGCACTGGTCCTGACGGCGCTGCTTGGTTCGCTGCTCAAGGACCCCGGCGGGCAGCTGACCGTCCAGGCGCAGACCGAGAGCGGTATCGTCGACCTGCTGGTCTGCGACTATCTGGGCGGCGAATTGCGCGGCTATGTCCGCCACGATCCCGAACGGCTGGCCGAGGCCGGCCCCAATCCGACGCTGTTCCGGCTGTTCGGCAAGGGCTATCTGGCGATCACCTTCGACCAGCCGGCGACCAATGAGCGGTACCAGGGGATCGTGCCGCTGGAAGGCGAGGGCCTGGCCGAAGCTGCCCAGAGCTATTTCGCCCAGTCGGAGCAGATCCCGTCGATCGTTCGGCTGGCCGTGCACAAGGACGAGCAGGGCTGGGTCGCAGGCGGCCTGATGTTCCAGCATTTGCCGGAAGGCGAAGAGGGAAGGGACCGGCTGCACACCCGGCTGGATCATCCCGAATGGCCGCATGTGGCGACGATGGTGGGCTCGGTTCGGGCGGAGGAACTGACCGACCGCGAGCTGGCGCTTGACGACCTGATGTGGCGCCTGCTGCACGAGGAAGAGGAGGTTCGCACCCTTACACCGGTGCCGTTGTCCAAGGGCTGCCGCTGCAGCCCCGACTATATCGCATCGGTGATCGCGCGCTTCCCGCCGGACGAGCGTGCCGCCATGGTCGGCGACGACGGCATGATCCGGGTCGACTGTGCATTTTGCGCAACCAGTTTCCCAATTGCGGCCGAAGCAGCCTGAGCTTGCCCGAAATTGCCTTCAGTTAATAATTCGGTGCTAAACTGATTGCGATGCGAGACCCACTGCGAATCGGCCTGTTCGGCCTGCTGACGCTTTCCACCGGCGTGCTTGCGGCTCCTTCGGTTCCGCGAGCGCTGGCCCCGGCGATGGGCGGGCTGTGGGAAGTCAGTCGCAGTGCGACCGGTCATAATCCCACGCGCATTTGCGTGGCTTCACCGGACTTGCTGGCGCAGTTCGAGCATCGCCAGTTGCGCTGCACGCGGAAGATCCTCAGCGACGGCGGGACCGAGGCGTTGATCAGCTACAATTGCGCCGGCGGCGGTTTCGGCCAGTCGAAAATGACCTTGATCACGCCGCGGACGCTGCGGATCGAAACTCAGGGCATCTCGGACAATTTGCCGTTCCATTACCAGCTTCATGCGCGACGCGTTGGAGATTGCGGATCTCGTTAAGCCGCCTTTAACCATAAATCGGCTATTGGAAGCGCCGTGCCCTTCTTCGGCACGCTTTCCTCCCTGTCGGGCCGCAAGGTCCGCTCCTGGGCCGCCCGATTGTGGCGGCCCTATTTTTTTGGCCCTGCGGCCACTAGATGCGGCTCGACATGAGCAAGGCACACAACCGACCGAAAGCGGTAATCCTTCTGTCAGGAGGTCTGGATTCGATGGTTGCCGCCGGCCTGGCACGAGAGGCCGGGTTCGAGGTGCTTGCACTGACGATCGACTATAACCAGCGGCATAGGGTGGAGCTGGAGGCGGCGAAGCGAATCGCCTCGAAGATTGCCGACCTCCACATCATCCTGCCACTCGACCTTTCGGCGTTCGGTGGATCGGCACTGACCAGCGACATCGCCGTGCCGAAAGATGGCGCGGGCGCCGAAGGCGAGGGAGGGATACCCGTCACCTACGTTCCCGCGCGCAATACGGTGTTCCTGAGCCTGGCGCTGGCGTGGGCGGAGGCGGCAGGGGCGCGCGACCTGTTCGTCGGCGTCAATGCGCTCGACTATTCGGGCTATCCTGATTGCCGACCCGAGTTCGTCGCCGCGTTCGAGGAACTGGCAAACAAGGCGACCAAGGCTGGGGTTGAAGGCGCCGAAAAGGGTGAGAGGCGCTTCACCGTCCATGCTCCTCTGCAGCATATGACCAAGGCGGACATCGCGCGTGAAGCCGCGCGGCTCGGGCTCGATGCAGGCTTAAGCCACAGTTGCTATGACCCGGCACCCGACGGGGCTGCCTGCGGCCTGTGCGATGCGTGCCGGCTTCGCGCCAAGGGATTTGAAGAAGCGGGCCTTCCCGACCCAACGCGCTACGTGCGTGAACGAGCAGCGCCATGAGCTACGCGGTCAAGGAAGCCTTTCTGACGCTGCAGGGCGAGGGCGTGCAGGCGGGCAGCCGGGCGGTGTTCCTACGCTTCGCCGGCTGTAACCTGTGGAGCGGGCGCGAGCAGGATCGCGCCACCGCCCAGTGCAATTTCTGCGACACCGATTTCGTCGGCACCGATGGCCCTGGCGGCGGCAAGTTCGCCGATGCCGACCTGCTGGCGGCGCATGTCGAGAAACTTTGGGCGGGCGACGAGGAGCGCCGTCTGGTAGTGATTACCGGCGGAGAGCCGATGCTGCAGCTCGATCATGCGCTGATCGATGCGCTGCATGCACGCGGCTTTCGCGTCGCAGTGGAAAGCAACGGCACCATCGCGGCGGTGCCGGGCATCGATTGGCTCACCATCAGCCCCAAGGCAGGAACCGATGTCATCCAGCGATCCGGCAATGAACTGAAGCTGGTCTGGCCGCAGAAAGGGATCGATCCGGTCGACCTGGAAGGCTGGCAGTTCGACCATTTCCTGGTCCAGCCGATGGACTGTGCCGATTTGCAGGCGTCCTATGACGCGTCGGTCGCATTGGCGATGGAGCGCTCGAAGTGGCGGCTGACGCTCCAGGCACACAAGGTGGTAGGGCTGCGGTAACTAAGTGACGTCACGGAATGAATCCGTGACGTCGATCCTGTCCGCTTCGCGGCAGGCCGCCCGGCTATTCACAACTCTTCGCGCTGGCATCTTAATGCTGCGCATTCCTTTGCCTGCGCTCGGTGTGAATAGCAAAAAGGGGCCGCCGGTTTCCCGGCAGCCCCCCGAATACCGTGAACCGCTGAACGCGGCTCCGCCTGCTTACTGGGCGTTGGTCTCCGCGGCCGCGTTCGCGTCGGCAGCCGGAGCGGCTTCGGTCGCGTTGGCGTCCATGGTCATGTTGGCGTCCATCGCGGTCGAAGCATCGATCGCGGTGGTGTCGTTGGCGACAACGTTTTCGGTCGTCAGCGTTTCGTCAACATTCATCGTGTTTTCGGCGGCTTCGTTGCTGCTGCAAGCCGAAACTGCCAGGGCCGCACCAGCGACCAGGATCAGAGCACGCATTCAAAACTCCCTTGATTATGAGATCTGCTAAAGCGGCTGCCCCGCCATCGCAAATCGCGCGCACAATAGTCGGGACATTCTGTAGCCTCAAGCGGCTTGTGAGATATCCGACAAACTGTCGAGAAAATCAGGAAAAGTCGCCCGCAGCGCTTCGTCAACCTTCGCCATGGATGGATCAAGGCCCAGCGACGCCAGGCTGGTGACGCCATATTCCGCGATGCCGCAGGGCACGATTCCGCCGAAATGAGCAAGGTCCGGGGCGACGTTGATCGAGAAACCATGCATGGTGACCCAGCGGCGAACCCGAACGCCGATCGCGCCGATCTTCGCCTCGCTTGCACCGTGGCCGGTCCAGATGCCGATGCGTCCGGGTTCACGCCGCGCCTCGACGCCCAATGCGCCGAGTGCCGCGATCATCCAGCCTTCCAGCGCATGGACGAAGCAGCGGATGTCACGCCCACGTTTTTCCAGGTCCAGGACCAGATAGCCGACGCGCTGACCGGGCCCATGATAGGTATAGCGGCCGCCGCGGCCCGCCTCATACACCGGAAAATCCATGGGGTTGGTGAGCTCGGCCGGGTCGGCGCTGGTCCCGGCGGTGAACAGCGGGGGATGCTCAAGCAGCCAGACAAGCTCGTCGGACTCGCCGGTGCGAACCGCCGCCGCGCGCGCTTCCATTTCCGCAAGCGCCTCCGGGTAGGGCACAAGCCGGTCGCTCACCCGCCATTCGATATCGCCGATCATCGGCCGGGAAATGGCCCTGCTGCACTCGTTCGGCAAGGGCGATTGCCAGCGCAGCTTTCGCTTCGCATAAATGCGAGGGTAATCAGAAGGGGCGCGAGATGAATTCACTGTCCATCGGTAAGGCCTGGGACGAGACCAAGGCGGCGCTACAGGGCAATCGGCAGCTGATCGTGCCCGTCGCGTTGGGCCTCATCCTATTGCCGGCAGTGGTCGTGTCGATGGTCGAGCCACGCGTCGCACCTGGCGAACAGCCGCCTCCCGGCCTGTGGATGCTGGTCGCTCTGGCCATGGTCGTCGTGATGATCGTCGGCCAGCTTGCGATCGTCCTGATGGTCAATGGCTGGAAAGGCAGTGTCGGGGAGGCCATTGGCAATGCTGCCAGGCGGACGCCGACATTCATCCTCGCCGCACTGACTTACCTGGTTCCCATCATCCTGTTGTTTTCGGTGCTGCTGGCAATTGCGGAGCTTGGCACCGCGGCGGGCGGGCAAATCGACTGGACAAATTTCAGTCCTACCGGCTGGCTGCTGATTTTCCTGTTCCTGCTGGTCATCATCTATCTTGCGATCAGGTTGCTGCCGTTGATGGCGGTTGTCGTTTGCGAACGGCTGGGGCCAGTCGCATCCCTGAAGCGCAGCCTCGCGCTGACTTCCGGCCGTTTCTGGAAGCTGCTTGGCTTCGTGCTGATGCTGACGCTGGGTTTCCTGATCGTGGCCATGACGGTCGGGGCAGTGGTCGGCGGGCTGGTGATGCTCGTCCTGGGCCAAGCGGAACCCTGGTCGCTGTCGCTCCTCCTGATCTCACTTGCCGGCGGCCTGGTCCAGGCAGGATTCGTGATGGTCTATGCCGGAATGCTAGCGCGGATTTACACACAGCTGGCCGCGCCCCAGGCCGGCGTGCCGGATGTCAGCCGTGAGGAATAGCGTCATCGCCACTTCGCGAGCGGCGGCAGGCTCATCAATATGGCGTCGATGTTGCCGCCGGTCTTGAGCCCGAACAAAGTCCCGCGATCATAGAGCAGGTTGAATTCGACATAGCGGCCGCGGAATTCCAGCAGGGTTTCAAGATCTTCGTCGGTGTAGGGCGTTGCCATCCGCTTGCGGACGATTTGCGGAAAGATGTCGAGGAAAGCCTCGCCAACGTCCCGGGTGAAGGCGAAGTGCTCGTCGAAATGGTCCTCCAACCGATCGTAGAAAATGCCGCCGACGCCCCGCGCCCGGTCCCGGTGCGGCAGCCAGAAATATTCCTCGGCCCATTTGGAGAAGCGCGGATAGAAGGTCGGGTCATGCGCCGCGCAGGCCGCGCGCATCCGCGCGTGAAAGGCGTCGGTATCCTCCTGATAGGGGATGGCAGGGTTGAGGTCGGCCCCGCCGCCAAACCAGCGCCGAGTGGTCGCCAGGAAGCGGGTGTTCATGTGCACCGCCGGCACATGCGGGTTTGCCATGTGCGCCACCAGGCTGATGCCGGTGGCGAAGAAACTCGGATCCTCCTCCGCGCCCGGGATCTGCGTGGCGAACTCCTCAGAGAATTGCCCGCCGACGGTTGAGACGTTGACCCCGACCTTCTCGAACACCTTGCCGGTCATCTGTCCGCGCACGCCGCCGCCGCCCGGGGTGCCGTCCTCGTCGGTACGGTCCCAAGGGATGAACTCGAAGCGCGCATCGCTATCCGCCTCTCGCTCGATCGCCTCGAACTCGTCGCAGATGCGGGTTCGCAAATGTTCGAACCAGTCGCGGGCGGCCTGTTGCTGGTCATCCAAGGGAAGCATGGCCGCCCAATAGCGGCGACGGGCCCAATCGGCTAGGAGGAGGCTGTATCACTGGTATGGAGGGGCAGCCATGCTGATTGCGTTGCTGATACCATTGGCGCTGGCGATCACCCTATACGCCGCCGTGCTGATCCGCGCGGTGCTGGCCAACCGGGCCGTGCCGAGCGGGGAGGCCGTGGTCCTTGGCGCCATCACCAACTTCTTCGATACGCTCGGCATCGGCTCGTTCGCGCCGACCATGGCCTGGTTCAAGTTCCGCAACCTGGTTGCCGACCGGCTCATTCCCTGCACAATGCTGGTGGGGCACACGCCGCCGGCGATGGTGCAGGGCTTCATCTTCTTGATCCTGCTGGGCGTGATGGTCGACCCGGTCCTGCTGGTCGGCTGCATCGTCGCGCTGCTGATGGGCGGGCTGATGGGCGCGCCGCTGGTCGGCAAGGTGCGCTTGTGGGTTGTACAGTCGGTCGTTGCAGTGGCGCTTTTATTGGCGGCGGCACTTTATGCGGTGAACAATCTGGACATGATGCCGGGCGGGGGCACGGCAACCGGGCTTCCCCCCGGCCTAATGATCATTGCCATCGTCGCCAATTTCATATTCGGCGTGCTGCTTAACTTCGGCGTCGGCAATTACGCGCCGACCCTTGTCCTCCTGAGTCTGATGGGCATGGACCCACGGCTTTGTTTCCCGATCATGGCAGCGGGGGCTGGCTTGTGCGGCTCCGGCGCCAGCATCCGTCATATCAACCTGGGTCAGCTCGACTTGAGGATCGCGCTTGGTATCACGCTCGGGGGAATTCCAGCCGTGTTCGTGGCCGCCTTCATCGTTCGGGACATGCCGCTCGAGATACTCCGCTGGCTGGTCATGATGGTCGTCCTCTATGCCGCCGCGGTCATGGCCCGCGCCGCGTGGCTTGGTCGAAAGGGCACGCCAGTGGCGCTTACGCCGGAAGCTGTGGCGAGCTGAGCCGCCGTCAGGGCAATCCTGCAGTCTGCCGGAGAGCTTCGCCCAATGCGAGCGCTGCGGAGGTGGCCAGGTTGAACGAGCGGACTTCGGGCCGGATCGGGATCCTGAGCATGGCATCGCTTGCCAGGACGATATCCGCCGGAACGCCGCCGCTTTCCTTGCCGAAGATCAGGATGTCGTCGGGCATGAAGGCGAAATCATAGGGAGACAGGCGGCCTCTGGTGCTGAACAGGATCAACCTGCCGCGACGGGCACGGCGGAATGCCTCAAATGATGAATGGCGGGAAACTTCGACATGATCGATATAGTCCATCGCGGTCCGGCGCACCCTTTTGTCGTCCCAGTCGAATCCCATCGGCTCGATCAGGTCGACGGCCACGCCCATGCAGGCACCGAGGCGCATGACCGCACCGACGTTGCCGGCGATTTCGGGCTCGAAAAGGCACAGCCGCATGCCGCGGCGATAGTCCGGCGAGGCTTCATCGCACAAGCCGGGCATTCCGACGGCAATTTGACATTTGCAACTGCGGGGTGAAACGCTATCAGGCGCGCCAGCCGGGGCGGGTTGACGTCGCGGTCCGTATTCCGATGCCTTCCGGCATCCGCGCAAAATTTCGGTCTTAAAGGGTGAGCATGGCCACGCTGGAAGAAACCAACGCCGCACTAGTGGAAGGCGATCACAGCCTTCGCCGGCGCGACTTCATCAACATTGCCGCGGTCAGCTTTGCCGGCGTCGGCTCGGTCGCCGTGGTGCTGCCGCTGGTCAACCAGATGAACCCGCCGGCCGACGTGCTGGCGCTGGCCTCAACCGAGGTCGACATCTCGAAGATCGCGCCGGGCCAGGCGATCAAGACCAGCTGGCGCAAGCAGCCGGTGTTCGTCCGCAACCTGACGCCGAAGGAAATCGCCGAGGCCAATGCGGTGCCGGCGAGCGAGCTGCGCGACCCGCAGACGCTGGCCGAGCGGACCAAGCCGGGCAAGGAGAACTGGCTGATCACCATGGGGGTCTGCACCCATCTCGGCTGCGTGCCGCTCGGTGCCGGCGAAGGCGAGGCGAAGGGCGAGTTCGGCGGCTATTTCTGCCCCTGCCACGGCTCGCATTACGACACCGCTGGCCGGATCCGCAAAGGTCCGGCGCCCTTGAACCTCGAAGTGCCGGAATATGAATTCATGTCCGACACGTCGGTTCGGATCGGCTGAGGGAAGGACTAGGACATGAGCTTTCCCTGGGCACAGCAGTACGAGCCGAAGAACGGCTTCACCAAGTGGCTAGACAATCGGCTGCCGATCGTCCGGCTCGTGCACGGCGCGGTCGGC
>DASTOV010000180.1:0-8962 GCA_035720125.1 Sphingomicrobium sp.
CCGATCCTGCCCAGCGCCTCCACTGCGCCGGGGACGACGGTCTGCCGGTGCATTTCCCTGCAGAAAAACTCCTTTAGCAGGGGCCAGACCCGGTCCTGAGCGACAAGCTCGCCGGTCGCCGTCTCGGTCATCGCTTCCCCAAAATTGCCTGTCTCGAAGGCAAAGCGGATGCCATGCGCCTCGCCCAGCCAGGCGTCGAAATGCGACACCATGTGCAGCAGCACCTCGTCACAATCGGTGATCAGCAGTGGGCGGCTCATGGGCGTTCCAGTTCCGCGCGAGCCCCGACCAATGCCTCGGGCTTTACCCCGATTGCTCTGGCGACCTCCAAAAGGTCAGGCTCATGCGCTTCGAGGAAGGCCAGCACTGCCGCCAGCAGGCCCTTCTCGCCGGCCCGGCCGCGCAGTTCATCGGCGTCCAGCCCAGTGAGTTCCAGGAACCGCAAGGCTCGCCGCGCGTCGGACAAGGTTGCGGCCAGGGCGGCGAGAGCGAGCGTTTCCGCATCTCGCGGCGCTTCATTTGTCGAGTGGCTTAACATCGCCTATCTGCGTCAGTTAATAGTCTCGGGGGGTAAAAGGTTTGGCAAAGATCCTGGTTGTCGAGGACAACGCCCTCAACATCAAGCTGTTCTGCGACCTTCTGAACGCGCATGGCCATGAGACCGAGCCGGTTACCGACAGCCGCGAGGCAATGGAAGCGGCACGGGCGTTCAAGCCGGACCTGGTCATTACCGATATCCAGCTCCCCTATGTGACGGGCATCGAATTGATGGAGATGCTGCGCGCCGACGAAGAGCTGAAGGACGTTCCGATCATGGCGGTAACCGCCTATGCCGCAGCTGGTGACGACGAGCGGATCCGCGCTGCCGGTGCGCAGGCCTATGTCTCCAAGCCGATATCGGTGATGCGCTTCGCCGAAACGGTCGACCAGCTACTGGAGGGCGGCAGTGCGTTCGAGGGATCCAGCCATTCGAGCCAGTGAGACGGTTTCGGCAGGACGATCTGACGGTTGTGGATTGCAGCCACTTCCGGGCTTGGTTCGGCGGTCAGCAGGCTGAACGCCTCGCCGACTTGCGGGTGGGTCTGGGTGACCGCGGCAATGCCGATCAGCTCCCCATCAACCGGCGAAAACAGCCATTTGTCCTTGCGCTTGGCCTTGGGGTCGTCGGGCTTGGTGAATTCGTAGAATCCGTCGCCGATCGCCAGGCAGCGCCTCGTGAAATTCCTGCCCTCCGAGCGAAGGTTGAACACCGGCTTGCCGTGCTGGCCGGGCCAGCTCCAGCGTCGGATTACCATCTCCAGCCCACTCTTGCCGATTCGGACGATCGGCGCCGGATCGGTAATGCGAATGTCGCGGGGCTCCAGATTTGGGATGCCTTCGGGAAAGGCCAGCGGATGGCCAAGTCCCTCGAAGATCTGGCGAATGGCGTCGGTTCCCTTGTGCAGGCGATAGAGGTTGCACATCGCCTGCCTCGACCCTTTTAGTCGAAGAGCGAGCTGACGGAGCTCTCGTCAGCAATGCGGTGGATCGCTTCGCCGAACAGCGGCGCAACGGTCAATCGGCGGATCTTGCCGTCCTCGACCAGGCCTTCACGGAAGATGGAGTCGGTGACCACCAGCTCGGTGAGCACGCTGGCGGCGACTCGGGCCTCTGCCGCGCCCGACAGGACGCCGTGGCTGCAATATGCAATGACTTCGGTCGCACCCTGGTCCTTCAGCGCGGCAGCCGCGTTGCACAGCGTTCCGGCGCTATCGACGATGTCGTCGACCAGGATGCAGCAATGACCCTCGACGTCGCCAATGATGTTCATCACCTCGGACTCGCCGGCGCGCTCGCGGCGCTTGTCGACGATGGCCAGCGGCGCGTTGTCGAGTCGTTTGGCGAGGCTGCGGGCGCGGACCACGCCGCCGACGTCGGGCGACACGACCAGCAGTTTCTTGCTTGCGTGGCGCGCCTGGATATCGGCGGCCATGACCGGCGCCGCCCATAGATTGTCGGTCGGAATGTCGAAGAAGCCCTGGATCTGCCCGGCATGCAGGTCCATCGTCAGCACGCGGTCGGCGCCAGCAACGGTGATGATATTGGCCACCAGCTTGGCCGAGATCGGCGTGCGCGGACCCGGCTTCCGGTCCTGCCGTGCATATCCGAAATAGGGGATGACCGCGGTAATTCGCTTGGCCGAGGCGCGCTTCAGCGCGTCGATGCAGATCAGCAGCTCCATCAGATTGTCGTTGGTCGGGAAGCTGGTCGACTGAACCACGAACACATCTTCGCCACGGACATTTTCGTGGATTTCCACGAATACTTCCTCGTCGGCGAAACGGCGCACGCTGGCCTGCGTCAGCGGCAGCTCCAGATAATCGGCGATCGCCCGCGCGAGCGGCAGGTTCGAATTCCCGGCGAGCAATTTCATTTGTGACGATCCCGTGAATTTGGCCCCTTATGGCGCCCCTTAGAAAGGCGGCGCCACAAGGGCAAGGTTGCGAAGCTGCCCCGCGGCGCTAAATCGGCTGTGCCGTGACCGACCGCCTCCGCATCGCCCTAGTCCAGCTGAGCCAGCGTGTCGGCGACCTTTCCGGCAATGCCGAAAGGATGCTGGACTGGCGCGCTAGGGCTGCAGCCGAGGGGGCCGAGCTGGTGCTGGTGCCCGAACTGCAGCTGACTGGCTATCCACCCGAAGACCTGGTGCTGAAGCCCGAATTCGTCCGTCAGACGATGGAGGGCGCCGAGCGATTGGTCGACTCCACCGCCGACGGCGGACCGGCGCTGCTGTTTGGCTCGATCCATGCCGAGGGCGAGGCGAACTATAATGTCGTCATCCTCGCCGAGGGTGGACGGATCATCGGGCGCCGACTGAAGCATGAACTGCCCAACTACGGCACCTTCGATGAAAAGCGCGTCTTTGCCCAGGGTCCGCTGCCCGAGCCGATCCTGTTCAAGGGCGTGAAGCTGGGCGTGCCGATTTGCGAGGATATATGGGCCGAAAGGGTTTGCGCCCACCTCGCCAGGGCCGGCGCGGAGATACTGCTGTCTCCCAACGGAAGCCCCTATGAAATGGACAAGGACAGCCTCCGCCAGCGGCAGGTCCGCGAGCGGGTGGTCGAGACCGGCCTGCCGCTGGTCTATCTAAATCGCGTCGGCGGGCAGGACGAGCTGGTGTTCGACGGATCGAGCTTCGTCACCAACGATGACGGGTCGATCGCCGTCCAGCTGCCGGACTTCGAGGAGGCGATGGTCCTGACCGACTGGGTCCGCACACCCAACGGCTGGCGGTGCGAGCCGGGGCCAAGGGCCAGCCTGTCGCCCTATCCCGAGGACATGTACCGGGCCATGATGCTGGCGCTGCGCGACTATGTCACCGCCAACGGCTTTCCCGGCGTGCTGCTCGGACTTTCGGGCGGCATCGATAGTGCCCTGTCGGCGGCGGTGGCGGTCGATGCGCTGGGCGCCGACAAGGTCCACTGCGTAATGCTGCCGTCCAACTATACCAGCGACGAAAGCCTGGAAGACGCCGCGGCCTGCGCGCGCATGCTCGGTGTGCGCCATGACGTCATCCCGATCGTTGCCGGGGTCGGCGCGATGGACGAGATGCTGAGCAAGGCGTTCGCCGGAACCGAACCGGGCCTGGCCGAAGAGAATATCCAGTCGCGACTTCGGATGGTGACCTTGATGGCGCTCTCCAATCGCTTCGGCCACATGCTGTTGACCACCGGCAACAAGAGCGAGATGTCAGTCGGCTATGCCACGCTCTACGGCGACATGGCCGGCGGCTATTCAGTGTTGAAGGACGCCTACAAGACGACCTGCTTTGCCCTGTCGCGCTGGCGAAACGCCAACCAGCCCAAGGGTGCGCTGGGTCCCGACGGCCCGGTGATGCCGCAGCGGGTGATCGACAAGCCGCCGAGCGCCGAGCTTCGGCCCGACCAGAAGGATGAGGACAGCCTGCCGCCCTACGACCTGCTCGACCGGATCCTTGAGGCGCTGGTCGAAGAGGAGATGTCGGTGAAGGAGGCGGCGGCGGCGACCAATGCCGACCTGCGGCTGGTGGCCGATATCGAACGAAAGCTGCTCCGCGCCGAATATAAGCGGCGGCAGGCCCCGCCGGGCGTCAAGCTCGGCACGCGCAATTTCGGCCGCGACCGCCGCTATCCCATCACCAACGCCTTCCACACGTCGTGATATCGCCTATAGGCGCCCAATGACCGTCGTTACCCGATTTGCCCCATCACCGACCGGCCGGCTCCATGTCGGCAATATCCGCACGGCGCTGCACAATGCTCTGTTCGCCATGAAGCACGGCGGGCGCTTTCTGCTGAGGATCGACGACACCGACCTTGATCGGTCGAAGGAGGAGTATGTCGAGGCGATCCAAGCCGACCTCGACTGGCTGGGCCTGAAGGGCAATGCCATGGTGCGCCAGTCGGAGCGCTTCGCCCTCTACGAGCGGGAGTTCGAGCGGCTCAGGCAAGCGGGCCGGGTCTATGCCTGCTACGAAACGCCGGAAGAACTTGAGCTGAGGCGCAAGGTGCTGCTCGGCCGCGGGCTGCCGCCGGTCTATGAGCGCAAGCCGGATAGAGCACCGGTTTCAAAAAATGTAGTTCCGCACTGGCGATTCAAGCTGGATTACGATCAACCCATTGAATTTGATGACCTTATCCGCGGCCACCAGAAGTTCGACCCGAAGCTGATCAGCGACCCGGTCATCCGCCGGGCCGACGGCAGCTGGCTCTACCTGCTGCCGAGCGTCATCGACGACATCGACCTGTCGATCACCCACATCGTCCGCGGCGAGGACCATGTATCCAACAGCGCGGTGCAGCTGCAGATGTTCGCGGCGCTCGGCGCGGAGCCACCGCACCTCGCCCACGAGGCCCTGCTGGTCGCGGCGGAAGGCAAGCTTTCCAAGCGGCTGGGCTCGACGGGCGTGGATGCGCTGAGGGACGCGGGGATCGAGCCGATGGCGCTCAACTCGCTGCTGGCCCGGCTTGGAACGTCGCAGCCGGTCGAGCCGAAAGCCAGCCTCCAGGAGCTGGCCGAGAGGTTCGACTTTTCAACCTTCGGCCGCGCGCCGGCCCATTTCGATCTGCAGGAAGTCGAGCAGCTCAATGCCAAGCTCCTGCATCAATTCGACTATGCCCGGGTCGCCGACCGCCTTCCGCAGGGAATCGGCGAGGAAGAGTGGATGGTCCTTCGCGGCAATCTCGCCCATCTCGACGAGGCCCAGGAGTGGGTGCCGATCCTCCATTGCCTGATCGCGCCGCCGGAAGTCGTGCCAGACGACAAGGAACTGCTGGCGAAAGCCGCGAGTGTCGCGGAACAGGTCGACTGGTCCGGCGACCCCTGGCACGCGATGACCGATGCGCTGAAGGAAGCGACGGGACGCAAGGGCCGCGCCCTGTTCCGGCCGCTGCGGCTCGCCATTACCGGCCGCGAGTCGGGCCCCGAAATGGGCCCGCTGCTGAAGCTGATCGGCAAGGAACGGACGCTGGAGCGACTGGCGGCCGCAGCCTAGATTCCAGAGAAATCTCCGCATAATTCAACTTGCCAATCGTATGATATGATGTAACATTCACTGTCTCCAACAGGCAGGAGGCCAGTGATGCTCGCTTACGCCGCCGATAAACCCCGCTCCGCCAGCCGCGCCGGCTCCCCCAAGGCGCTCGCCCTGATCATCGCCGGCCATGCCGCGCTGATTGCGGCGGTGATGACTGCCAGGATGGACGTCAGCGCGATCATCCCGACCGATCCGACCGACCTCATCAACGTGCCGATCGATCCGCCGCCGCCGGAGCCACGTCCCCGCACCCTGCCACAGCGTGAACAGCGCGCTCAGTCAGCATTCATCGACCGTCCGACAACCATTGTCGACATGGACGCGACAACCGCATCGAGCTTTGCCCAAGGGCCGACCATCGACGATATTGCCTCGGTGATCGGGACCGATGTCTCCTTCAAGCTGGACCCGCCAAAGCCGGCCCCGGTCCGCGTCGCCGCCCGCTTCGCGACGTCGGCGGGCGCGCTGAAGCCGCCCTATCCCAACGACAAGCTGCGCGCCGAGGAAGAGGCCACGCTGAAATTGCGGCTGACCATCGACGCCAGGGGACGGGTGAGCGCGGTCGACCCGGTCGGAACAGCCGACCCCAGCTTCCTGCAAGCGGCACGACGTCACATCATGAAAGCCTGGCGATACAAGCCGGCGACGGAAGATGGCGTCGCCGTACCGTCGAGCACGGTCATCAGCCTTTCCTTCCGCCTGGAGGAAGTGTGAGCATTGCCGTGGCACGGGGCTGGCACCTTGCCTCCCCGAGCCCTACATACGCGGCCATGGCAATCCTTCCCCCCACGGTCGGTCCGCGCGCGGCGCTCAGGGACCTGGCCGCCTTCATGCGGCAGCGCAGCCAGGAACAGATCATCGGTGCGTCGCTGGCGGTGCTGGTGACAGTCATCATCGTCATCATTTTCTTTGTCGATTCGAAGATCAACACCGCCCCGCCGCCGCAGATCATCTATGTCGAGAATTACGGGCCGGACCGGACCGACGCCGACATCATCGCCGACCAGAAGAAGGCTTCGGAAGAGCGGCGCAAGGCCGAGGAAGCGCGGCGCCAGGAGTTCCAGAAGCTGCAGAAGCAGCTCGGCATTGAGTGACCGGCGATTCATGCTCGAGGCGGCGCGGCTGGGCGAAGCCGCACGCGGCCGCACCGCGCCCAATCCCAATGTCGGCTGCGTCATCGTCGGCGCCCAGGGCGAGGTCGTCGGCAGTGGTGCGACGGCGCCGGGCGGACGGCCCCATGCCGAAGCGGTCGCGCTGAAGCAGGCCGGCAGGAAGGCCAGGGGCGCGACGCTCTACACCACGCTGGAGCCCTGCGCGCATCGGAGCCATCGCGGGCCGACCTGCTCCGCGCTGATCCCCGAGGCCGGGATCGCCCGGGTGGTGATCGGCATCAAGGATCCCGATCCGCGCACCGCCGGGGACGGCATCAAGCTGCTCCGCGAGGCGGGCATCGAGGTGAAGACCGGCGTCGCACGCAGGGAAGCGCGCGACAGCATGTCGGGCTATCTCAGCCGGATCGAGCGAGGCCGGCCGCGCATCACATTGAAGCTTGCCCTGTCGATCGACGGCAAGATCGCGCTGCCGTCCGGCGAATCCAAATGGATCACCGGGGAGGACGCGCGCGCCCATGTCCACCTGGAGCGAGCGCAGAGCGACATGATCCTGGTCGGGCGCGGCACCTTTCTGGCCGACAAGCCGAGCCTCGACGTGCGCTTGCCGGGACTGGAGCAATGGTCGCCGCGCCGCGCATTGCTGACCAGCCGCGGCGAAACGGTCGAGGGCTGGGAAATCCTTGCGTCTCCGCAGGATGTCCATCGGCTTCATGACGTCAACGACCTGCTGGTCGAGGGTG
This sequence comes from Sphingomicrobium sp., assembly GCA_035720125.1. Taxonomy (GTDB): domain Bacteria; phylum Pseudomonadota; class Alphaproteobacteria; order Sphingomonadales; family Sphingomonadaceae; genus Sphingomicrobium. The sequence goes on from DASTOV010000180.1 coordinate 7,407, forward strand.
GATCGGCCACCGCGACGGCGTTCCTGGCGGCCGACCTCATTGACCGGATCCTGATCTATCGTGCCCCGATCCTGGTCGGCGAGGGCAAGTCGAGCGTCGGCTATATCGGGCTGGACGCGATTGCCGACGCCCATGGCCGGTGGAAAGCCGGCGACCCCGCGCGGCTTGGCATCGACCGGCTCGAAGTCTACGAGCGGGTGCGCTAGCTCGTCCTTCGAAACGCCGTTTCGACTTCGCCCACCGGCTACTCGGGATGAGCGGTTATTTCCTAACCCGTTCCTGCTGAGTAGGGACGGAACAAGCGAAGCGCATTGAAGGCCCGTATCGAAGCACATGTTCACCGGCATCATCACCGACATCGGCACCGTCCGCAGCGTGGAGCAGAAGGGAGACCTGCGCCTGACCATTGGCTGCGGCTATGACTTGGACACGGTCGACATGGGCGCGTCGATCGCCTGTTCGGGCGCCTGCCTGACGGTGGTCGACAAGGGCGAGGACTGGTTCGCCGTCGACGTCAGCCAGGAGACGGTGTCGAAGACCGCGCCCGGCCTGTGGTCTAAAGGCGCGCGTCTGAACCTGGAGCGCGCGCTCCGGGTCGGCGACGAACTGGGCGGCCACATCGTCACCGGCCACGTCGACGCGGTCGCGACAGTAGCACGGGTCGAGGAAGTCGGCGGCAGCCTGGACCTCACCATCGAGGCGCCGCGCGCGCTGGGCGGCGGGATCGCCCCCAAGGGCTCGATCGCGCTCGACGGAGTATCCTTGACCGTCAACGAGGTCGATGACGCGGGCGAAACGACCCGCTTCACCATCAACCTCATCCCGCACACGGCCGACCACACCACGCTGGGCGGCATCGCGGCCGGGCGGAGGCTCAACCTGGAGATTGACGTGCTGGCGCGCTATCTGAAGCGGATGACCGAGGCGCGGCCAGCCTAGCCTTCGCCCCCGGAAATCCTGCCGTGCCTTGAGCGGGCCCTCCAGTGTCGCGGGCGGGCCACAAATCCAGCGTTGCCGGGCTTAACCGAGGATCTTGAGTGCCGAAGCGTAGGCCAGGCGGTCGCGATCCGACGACAATGTCGCTGGTCTGGTGCCGGCCTGGTCGGCTGGCCTGCGGATCTTGGGTTTCTTCATGGTCATTGTCATTGCGCGGCAGCTGCTTCGGCCGCCTTCATCATGGCTTGCTTGATCCGGTTGCGTTCCGCCTGGGCGGCGCGCTCCGCCAACTGGGTCCAGGCGGCTTCCGAACGGCGGCAACGTTCCCTTACATTGGACAAAGTTGCCGCCTCGGCTGCTTCCCGCGCCCGTTCCGCCTGATCGCGGTAGAACTGTAGCGAGTTGGTGCTTGCCACGCCCGAAGCCCTTACTTGGCTTCGGTCGCGCTTTGATCTTCCGCCTTCAGGTTGACGGCGCTCATCTTGCCGCGCCGGTCCTGTTCCAGATCATAGGAGATGCGCTGGTCCTGGCGGAGCGTATGCATGCCGGCGCGCTCGACGGCGGTAATGTGCACGAATGCGTCGGTCTGGCCATCGTCGGGCTGGATGAACCCATAACCC
>DASTOV010000181.1:0-4125 GCA_035720125.1 Sphingomicrobium sp.
GAGATTCCTGACGATGCTGCCGAGAAGATTGCGACCGTGAAGGACGCGATCGACTATATCGACAGCAACAAGGGCTAGTATCCTATTTTCCGTTCGCCCTGAGCTTGTCGAAGGGCTGCCCTTCTTCCGCTAAGGCTCGAAGAAAGAACGGGGCTTCGACAGGCTCAGCCCGAACGGGTTTGAGCCTGTTGTGCTATCTGGAGAATGTTATGCGCCGTGTCGTTGTGACGGGTCTTGGTCTGGTGACGCCGCTTGGCGGCGACGTGGAAACGACATGGGCGAACCTGATCGCCGCCAGGTCCGGCGCCGGCAGGATCACCCGGTTCGATTCCAGCGACCAGAAATGCCATGTCGCGTGCGAGGTGAAGCCGGCCGATCACCCCTACGGCTTCGACCCCAACAAGCGCGTCGATCACAAGGTCCAGCGGCAGGTCGACCCGTTCATCATCTATGGCATCGATGCTGCCGGCCAGGCGATCGAAGATGCGGGCCTCACCGAGATGACCGAGGCGACCAAGCTTCGTGCCGGCTGCTCGATCGGATCGGGCATCGGCGGCCTGCCAGGCATCGAAAGCGAAAGCCTCGTCCTGGCCGAAAAGGGCCCGGGCCGGGTTAGCCCGCATTTCGTGCATGGCCGACTGATCAACCTCATTTCGGGCCAGGTCAGCATAAAATATGGATTGATGGGCCCCAACCATGCCGTGGTCACTGCCTGCTCGACCGGCGCCCATTCGATCGGCGATGCGGCGCGGATGATCAAGGACGACGACGCCGACATCATGCTGGCGGGCGGCGCCGAAGCCACCATCTGCCCGATCGGCATTGCGGGCTTTGCCCAGGCGCGCGCGCTCAGCACCAACTTCAACGATCAGCCCGAAAAGGCATCGCGCCCTTACGACAAGGATCGCGACGGCTTCGTCATGGGCGAGGGCGCCGGCGTGGTGGTGCTCGAGGAATATGAGCATGCCAAGGCCCGCGGAGCGAAAATCTATGCCGAGGTGGTCGGTTACGGCCTGTCGGGCGACGCCTATCATGTGACCGCGCCGCACCCCGAAGGCTCGGGCGCCTTCCGCTCGATGGAGATGGCGCTCAAGAAGGCCGGCATGACACCGGCCGACATCGACTATATCAACGCCCATGGCACCTCGACCCCTATGGGTGACGAGCTGGAGCTGGGTGCGGTCCGCAGGCTGTTCGGCAACGAGATCGCCAATGTGTCGATGAGCTCGACCAAGTCGGCGATCGGCCACCTCTTGGGCGGCGCGGGCGCCGTCGAGACGATCTTCTGCATCCTCGCCATCCGCGACCAGATCGTGCCGCCGACGCTCAACCTCGACAATCCGAGCGAAGGCACCGCGGGCGTCGACCTGGTGCCGCACCAGGCGAAGAAGCGCGAGGTACGCGCCGCGCTCAACAACAGCTTCGGCTTTGGCGGCACCAATGCCTCGCTGATCGTAAAGGCAGTGAATTAAGCTCCAGCGCATGCTGCGCCGCCTGATCCTCATCCTTGCCGTGCTTGGCCTGGTGGCCGGCACGACAGCATTCTGGCGACTTTGGCTGTTGCCGGGACCAGTGCCGGGCCCGCACCTGGTGACGGTCAAGGAGGGCTCGACACTTGCGTCGGTTGCCCGTCAACTGGAGGAGCAGGGCGCGATCCCGGGAACGGCAAGTTCCTACCGCGCGATGGCCAGGATCCTGGGTTCTTCCGATCCGATCCAGGCCGGCGAGTTCGAAATTCCGGCCGGCAGCAGTGGTGCCGCGGTGCTCGACATCCTCCAGCACGGGCGACCGGTGGTACGGCTGGTGACGATCCCGGAGGGCATGCCGTCGATCCTGGTGCAGGAGAAGCTGGCGGCGATTCCGGAGCTTACCGGACCGGCGCCGCTGCCGGAGGAGGGAAGCGTACTTCCCGACAGCTATGACTGGCAGAAGGGCGAGGCGCGTGCCGCCGTTTTGAAGCGCATGACCGATGCGATGGACAGGGAGCTGGCGGCCCTCTGGGCCAATCGGAAGGGGAATTGCCCGGTTTATTCCGAAAAGGACGCGGTCATCCTTGCCTCGATCGTCGAGAAGGAGACCGGCAAGCCCAGCGAACGGCGGACGGTCGCCGGCGTTTATTGCAATCGGCTTCGCAGTGGGATGAAGCTCGATGCCGACCCGACGGTCATCTATCCCATCACCAAGGGCAAGCCGCTCGGCCGCCGCATCCGCCGTTCGGAGCTCAATGCGATCACCGGATACAATACCTATCGGGAGCCGGGCCTGCCGGACGGGCCGATCGCCAACCCGGGTCGCGAAAGCATTGCGGCGGTGCTCGATCCGGCGCCGACAAAGGCGCTGTATTTCGTCGCGGACGGCACCGGCGGGCATGTCTTTGCCGACACGCTGGCCGAGCATAACGCCAATGTGCGGCGCTGGTATGCGATCCGCCGCGCCCGCGGGGAAATGTAGCTACGCCCCGATCGCCTCGGCCCGAACATAGCCGACGCGGCCGTCAGGCGCATATCCCCATGCCCAGCCAAGGCTGATGTCCAGCACGCGAAGTTCGTCGCCCGCCTTCAGCGCACAAACCGGTGGCGCATCGGCGGCCGGAGCATCCAGAAGCGTCGCCGGCGCGACCAGATGGCGTACCAGCGGTTCCGCATAATGGGAGGCGATCACCTGGCCGGCCAGGCGGACGTCGGCGAGATCCTTGCGGTAGGCATTTGTCGAGGGGTCGGGCAAATCGGAGGCACCGCCGAGAGCAAAGCCGTCAGTGGCCGGCGAAGGCAGGCTCCTTCCCATGCTGCCCGATCGTGTCCCGCGTGTCGCCTTCGTCCGCGCGGAGGTATTTTTTGAACCCTTCAAGAAACTCGGCCCCGTCATTGGTGCGGACGACGAACACGTTGCGGCGGTCGTCCTGGTCCCGCTCGCGGCGCAGATAGCCGAGGGCTCCCAACGTATTCAAGGCGCGTGTCACGACAGGCTTCGATACGCCCAGATTGCGGGCGAGGCCCCGCACCGTATGTGGGCCAGGCGTCAGATAGACAAGCATCAGCAGGGCCATCTGCCGGTTGGTGAGATCCGGCTCGCCCGAGCGGACATACTCGATCAGAGCCCGCATCCAGCCCGACAGTGGAACATCGGCCATTGGTTCGATCTCTCCCATCCTCGCGTAGCAATGGGGAAACCGAGGAGAAGCGGATTGGTTGCGTAACGATCCCATAAAGTGGCGATAAAACCGCATCTTATGGCGATGAATGGTGGGGATTGCCTAGCCAGCGTATCGGCATTCCAGCATCGCGAATGCCGCGCGAAGGCCCAGCGCGTCGCCACCCTTTGGCCGTCCCGGCTTGGTATTCGGTCGCCAGGCAAAGGTGTCGAAGTGAGCCCACGGGGTCTCGTCGGGCACAAACCGGCGGAGGAACAGGGCCGCGGTGACACATCCCGCCATCGGAGAATCCGCAGCATTGCTGATGTCGGCCAGGTCCGACTTCAGCATTTCGTCATAGCCATCCCAAAGCGGCATGCGCCAGACAGGGTCGGTGACGCGTCCTGCCGCCCCTTCGAGGTCGGCGGCGAGCCGATCATCGTTGGCGAACATGGCCGGCAGGTCGGGGCCGAGCGCAATCCGCGCCGCGCCGGTCAGCGTCGCGAAATCCAGGATCAGTTCCGGCTTATCCTCGCCGGCCCGAGCCAATGCATCGCCGAGCACCAATCGCCCCTCGGCATCGGTGTTGTCGATCTCGACCTTCAACCCCTTCCGGCTGGCAATGATGTCGCCGGGCCGAACGGCAGTCGCCGAAACGCTGTTTTCCACGGCGGGCACCAGCAGGTGCAGCCGGACCGGAAGCCGCCCGGCCATGACCAGCTTTGCGAGAGCCAGCGCATGGGCGGCACCGCCCATGTCCTTCTTCATCAGGCGCATGCCGCTGGCGGGCTTGATGTCGAGACCCCCGCTGTCGAAGCAGACGCCCTTGCCGACGACAGCGATGCGCGGCGCGCCTTCCTTGCCCCATTGCAGCTCGATCAGGCGCGGCGCGCGCTCGCGGGCGGCGCCCTGGCCGACCGCGGCGATCATCGGATAACCCTCGGCAAGGGCGTCTCCCGACGTCACCTGAAACTTGGCGCCATGCAGCTTGGCGA